>CAZTYD010000067.1:0-5741 GCA_964618035.1 uncultured Candidatus Peribacteria bacterium | reverse complement strand
TCGTGGTGCACGACGCATTCGAAATCACGGTCATCGTCTTGGGATCGTACGATTCGTGGTTCACGCCGATGCAGAACGTGCCGTCGACTTCTTTGCCCGGCGCCGAGATGATGACCTTCTTCGCTCCCGCCTGCAGGTGCATGGACGCACCCGCCTTGTCGGTGAAGCGCCCTGTGCACTCCAGCACCACGTCAACTTTCAACTCGGCGTGCGGCAGCTTCGATGGATCCTTCTCGGCCGTGATGCGGATGGAGTCGTTGCCCGTCACCAAGTTGCCGTCCTTGATGGCGACGGATCCGGCATTGAAGTGGCCGTACGTGGAATCGAACTCGAAGAGGTGCGCGAGCGTGGCGGGATCGGTGAGATCGTTGATGAGCACCACGTTCACATCGGGAAACCTTTCCTGGATGATGCGGAGCGCCTGGCGCCCGATGCGGCCGAAGCCGTTGATAGCGAGGTTCATGGAAAGAATGGGGGAGGAGACGAAATCACACTACCACCCGCTTTCAACGGAGTTGAGCCATTTACTCGTCGTAGTCTCAGAAAAACTAGACATACGGAAACCATATTATATTTTACCATTATGGATAGACCACGATACCATCAGCACCCGGCAGCCGCACGCGTTCAGGCCAGTGAATTTCCGTACGGGGTCATCGCAAAAAAGATCGATCCGGACAGCGAAATGCCGCTTGGACAAAACATTCTTGGAAAACTCATCACGGATATACGAGCAGGGGATGCCTTGCAATTCAGCAATCAGGAATCACCGACACACGCTGTCGAACGGATCGTCACTGATCAGAAAGATCGCTACCTCCTGATATTCCTCCATGGCAGCGTGTACCGGCTCGAGCCCCTGACAGAGAGAGAGGCCCACTTCGCGCATGAAGTGACGATCCGAGCAATCGATACGAGAAAACTTCTCGTGGAGATCGTCGTTACTCTACCGGGGAATCAGTCGGAGAGCCGCTCATAGGTCTCTTTCATCAAGATCGTATCTTCTTCCAAGATCGGCGACTCGCACACCACCACGCCGCCGATCTTGCGGTCTTTGAGCACGCGGAGGAAATCCTCCCACCGCGCGTCGCTCTCTTGCAGCGGCAGGTGCTTCCGCTCGCCGGCGGCCGTGTACTCGATGCCGGAGTAGTGCATGTGCACGTGGCCCAGCGATTTCTTGCCCAGGTACTTCTGGTACAGATCGAACATGTCGTTCCACTCTTCCGTCGTGTTGATCTGCCCGTTCGCGCGCGCGTGCATGTGCGCGGGATCGACCACGGGATACAGATCGAATTCCTTGCTGATACGCAGCACTTCTTCCAACGTGCCGAACTGCGCGTGCTTGCCCATCGTCTCGAGCCCCAGATTCACGTGCGGGAACAGCGCGTCTTTCTCTTTCAGGATCCGTTCCACGCAACGGGCGACGTTGTCGTACACCGCATCCGCATCCATCTTCCGATTGAAAGCCGCGTGCACGCACACCGACCGCGCTCCGGCCAACTCGCCCATGTGCAGCGCGTCGAGGATGCGCTTGATGGACGCTTCGACGGTCTCGGGCTTCTCGGAATTCAGATTGATGTAGTAGGGCGCGTGAACGGTCAGCGCCATGTTCAACTTCTCCGCGCACGCGCGGATCTCGGCCATGCGGTCCGGATTCTTCGGCACGTTCTGCACCCACTCCATCTCCATGGCCGTGATGCCGAGCGAGTGCGCGTACTCGAGCCCCTTGCACGTGCCGCCCGGCTTGGGGGTGTGGAGGGGAACGCCGGCGACGGCGAAGTGCAGCATGGGAGGAGTATAGACGAAAGAGAGGGAATAGAAGAAAGAGAGGAAAGAGAGGAGATTAGTAGCAATGAGGGAGCGGGCATACCTGCCCGCGGGTGCCTGGCAATTCCTGAGTGGTGCTACATCTTGGAGAACCGATTCTGTATGCTTCACCCATGGCAATCGATCCGCAGCTCATCGAGAAAACACTCGCCACTCCCTACGGCGAGCATGCCTGCAAGATTATCGAGACGCTCACCGATGCCGGGCACGACGCGTGGTGGGTAGGTGGGGGAGTGAGAGATCTCCTGATGGGAAAGATACCGAATGATATCGATATCGCGACGGATGCGCTGCCGAAGGAGATTCAGAAATTGTTTCCGCGCGTCGACATGGCTTCCGCCGCGCTCGGCAGCGTGCGCGTGCCGATGGGACGCGATTCATTCGAAGTCACCACGTTCCGCGAAGACGACGAGGCGTCCGACGGTCGGCACCCCGAATCGGTGAAGTTCGGCAACCGCGAGCAGGACGCGAAAAGACGCGACCTGACGATCAATGCCATCTATTACAACCCTCTCTCGCGCGAGCTGTACGACCCCTTCGGCGGCGAGGCCGACGTGCAAGAAAAGCTGATCGAGTTCATCGGCGACCCTGCGACGCGCATCAAGCACGACGCGCTGCGCATCTTCCGCGCCGTCCGCTTCCGCGCCGCCATCGACGGGCAGTACCACCCCGAGACGTACGCGGCGCTGCGCGAGCAGGCATCGCTCGTCGAAATCTTGTCCGGCCAGCGGCAGTTGGAAGAGCTGGAAAAATTGTTGAAAGGTCCGCATCCCGAGAGGGGATTGGAAGACCAGTGGGAGCTCGGCATTCTGCAATACTTCCTGCCGGAATTGCACAAGTGCAAAGGCATGCCGCAGCCCGCGCAGTACCACCGCGAGGGCGACGTGTGGGATCACCTGATGCAGTGCGTCGCGTCGCTGCGCGAAGATGACGGTCCGGACGTGCGGCTCGCCGCGCTGCTCCACGACATCGGCAAAGCCGAGACGTTTTCGCAGGCCGAGCGCATCCGCTTCGATCACCACGCGACGGTGTCGGCGGAGATCGCCGGCCAGATTCTCGCGCGGCTGCAGTGCCCCGCCAAGCGGCGCGAGAAGATCCAGTGGATCATCGGGCACCACATGATGATGGCGACGTTCTTCGCCATCGACGACGAGCGCAAGGCCCACTGGTACTTCCACCCGTGGTTCCGGGAGCTCCTCGCCCTCTTCTGGCTCGACATCGCCGGCACCACGCCGTCCGATTTCACCATGTACGACAAAATCGTGAATGACTACAACCACTTCCTCGACGCGCACCCGCGGCCCGTCAAGCCGCTCCTGAGCGGCGACGAGGTGATGGATCTGCTGGATATCCAACCGGGCGCCAGAGTAGGGGAGCTATTGAAACACCTCCACGACGCGCAGGTGAGGGGAGAAGTGGAGACGAAGATGGAAGCGCGAGATTTTCTCAAATTGATGCGAAGATCTTAATCGTGCTTTGAAAATACTTCCAAATAACAGTCACCATTAGCATGGTAATTGTGTCGCACGTCCCCGCCCCGAAACCCAGGAGGTAACAATGGGCATTGTGAAGCGACAGTACGGCGATAGAGGACAAACGGGATACTACAGTGGAAGCTTCTATCCTGAAGTCACGCCGCCGAAGAGGAGTATCCGGTCCTACTGGAGAATCGCAGCCGTAGCTCTTCTGGCATTAAGCTTGGCTGCGTACCTCATCCATTGAGACTGAGACTCCACACAACTAGGAAGCATCGCTTCCTCACGGCTGACTCCGATTCTCGGAGTCAGCCGCCTTTGCACGCATCACATTTTCCTGCAGATCCGACGGCTGATCCTCCGCCTCCGCCCCTCGGGAGGAATCCTTGGCGTACTGCGGTCCCATCTCGTCAGTCATCTGCCCACGGTATTCCTGCTGCTTCAACTTGCTCATAGAAATTCAGACGGCTGAGAGGAAGAGATCTTTCGATGCAGTGAGTAGTTTGTAGTTTGTAGTTGGTAGCGAGTAGACAATCTACCAACTGCAAACTACTCACTACCAACTATCAACTTCATTGCCGCTCCATCTGCTGCTCGCTATCCTCCACCCCATGATCTTCTGCCCCCTCCCCGGTAAACCGCTCATCACCCAAGGCTTCGGCCAGAACCCCGACGACTACAAACCCTTCGGCTTCGACGGCCACGAGGGCATCGACTTCGGCGTGCCGGAAGGCACCGTGATCTACGCGCCGCACGACGGCATCGCGACCGTGAAAGACAACGGCGCCAGCGACTACGGGCTGCATATTTGCATCGAGGACAGCAAGCGCAAGAGCATGCTCGCGCACCTCTCGGAATCATTCGTTACTACGGGGCAGTTCGTCTACCAGGGCATGCCCGTCGGCAAGAGCGGAAAGAGCGGCAACGCGCACGGCCCGCACCTGCACTGGACCTACAAGATCATGAAGGACGGCAAGGTGCAGAACAAAGACAACGGCTACAACGGCGCGGTGGACGTGTCGGAGCACGTGCGCCTGTGGCTCGACCAAGACCTGCACCACGACGCGGAGTACACGGACGAGGCGAAACCGTACCTCGACATGGTATTTGCGGAGAATCAGTATTTGAAGAACCCGATGCGGAACGTCGCCTAAAGAAAATCCCACTCCTATTATGAGCGGGATTCTCCTTATGGCTACGATATTGATCACTGCGCCAGCGTCATCGTCCGCACACTTGAACGGCCGCTCCACGCGCCCATGCCGCGCACTTCGAACGAAGAACCGCTTGCGGGCGCCGTGAGTGACGTACCGACATTACCGCCACCGTCGGCCGTCACCGTCGATGCTTTGGTCCCGCCGACGTACAGATCCACCGGCTCATTCGGCGCGAAGTTCATGCCGGTGAGGCTGAAGGAAGATCCCTTCGGGAGGTAGTACGTCGAAGGACTGATGTTCGGATGGAATTGTCCGACAGTGATCTGGACGGGAATCGTCATGCCGGTCTTCTTGCCCGCCAGCTTGAATGTCTGCGAGCTGCCCGCCATGGAGAAGGGGATCGTGTACACGTTCGGCACGTCGAAGTTCCCGCTACCGTCGGCCGCGACCGTCGTCAGAAGCTGGTCGGATGGTCCGCGAATCTCGACCGCCTCGCCCGGCGAGAAATCGTGGCCGAAGAACCCGATCTTCTGGTTCGGCATGAGGTAGTACTGCATCGCGCCGCCCGTGGGGTAGTACCCGTGCACGTAGTACGACAGCGTCTTCGATTTGCCCGAGCTGAGACCCGTGACCGTCACGGGGTACGAACCGGCCGAGAGGTACGGCACCCCGATGGACGGGCTGGCGAAGCTGCCGGCGCCGTCGGCGGTTGCGTTGACGCTCATGCCGCTGAAAGTTGTTTGAACGGTTTCGTTCGGCTGGAAGCCGTAGCCGTTCGCCACGAACATGCTGCCCGGCGAACCGGCGTACGAGCTCAGGAGAATGTAATTGCCGTTCGCGTGCACGGTGCGTGCGTCGCGCGATGGCAAGGGAGCGAAGGCGGCCGTTCCGAAGAGCAGCGCGGCCATCGCCATCGCGACGAATACCGGCCTCTTGCGCACATGATACAGAGATGGTTGCATAGAAACGGATGGGAAAAAAAGAGGAGAGACACCGGCGTGCCGGTGTCGGCGCATTACTGACGCCGCATCTGCGAGCGCCTTACGGAAATTCGGCGTTTCTTTCGACAGGCGGCAGGCGAGAATTTTGGCGATCCTCCCTCTCGCGCATTGTGTGATAGCATACTCACAGATTCCTCTGATCCCTTGCACACATGGGCCAGTAGCTCAGCTGGTTAGAGCACAGGACTTATAAACCTGTGGTCGGTGGTTCAAGTCCACCCTGGCCCACCATCATCCTGATTTAGAAGCGATGATACCCCTTTATTGTCTTCTTGAAGGAC
>CAZTYD010000066.1:0-5956 GCA_964618035.1 uncultured Candidatus Peribacteria bacterium | reverse complement strand
ACGGGCGAGAAGACTGGACTGGAGGCGAGCCAGCGATTCGCTTCGCGCGCGATGCGATTCTCGGTGTAGTACAGCCGGACCTGAGCACGCCCCGTGGTCTTGAGGCCGACGCGCCGGGCGCGCCTGGACGACTTGTTGCGGAGGACGTAGGACACCTCGTGCCGCCCCATTCCGAAGAACAGGGCGATCTCCTCGACGTTGCAGCGCTCTTGCGCGTACATGCGGCGAATGACGGCGGCGCGGCCGCGGCACTCCCGACCCATGACGTCATGCAGCTGGACCTTGTCTCGATCCGGAAGGGGGATGCGAAGCGGTGGGCTCTTCTTGGGCTTCATCCGAACAGCCCTCCCTGCGCCGGCGTGCGGGCTGCTGCAGCCGCCTTGCGCGCATTCGCCGCGGCGCGCAGCAGGATCCAGTAGAAGTCGCGGCTCTGCGGGTGGCGCCGGCGGCGCGAGGCCTCGGCGAGCATGGCGCGGGCGTAGTGGACGCTCTGGTCGTGGGCGTTCATGCCGCTTCCGTCATATCGAACAGCGTGGGCATGGACACCTCGCGCTCGGCCGCCGCGCAGTACGCAGCCCCGTCCAGAAAGTAGGTGTTGGACAGCTCGATCCCGATGCCTCGCCGCCCCTGCTTCACGGCGCAGTAGGGCACCGTCATCAGCCCCGCGAACGGGTCAAGGACGGTCTCGCCGGGCATGCTGTACTGCTCGATGCACCGGTCGACGATGTCGAACTGCAGCGGGCAGATGTGCTGCTCGCGGCCCTTCTGTGACTGCAGCGTGTTCATCGTCCGCATGCGCGCGACATCGGTCCAGACGTCCGGGTGCCAGCTCTGAGGCTGCAGCAGCATGAAGGTCGTGGGCAGCCATCCCGAGCGGTCGACGGCCTCTGCGATCGTCACGTCGTGCCGGAAGTCGTAGACCGCGCCGAGGCTGTGCCGCTTGAACAGCTGGAAGATCTGCGCCTGGTCCAGCCCCTCCAACTCGGCAGGCGCCAAGGGGCGGTCACCGCTGCTCCGCATGAACCCGTGTGCATCGAACTGCCAGCGTGGCCGCGTGTACGTCGTCTTGTCCTTGGTGACCGGCGTATCCGCATAGCCGTTGCTGCGGTCAGTCGGCGGCTTGCGGAAGATCAGCAGGTATTCCGGCATGCCTGCGCCCATGCGCGAGCCGTCCTTGCACTGCTCCGTCCAGCCCAGGCGGTAGGTCTGGTTGTTCTCGCGCACCACGTCCGTCACGATGGTCTTGCGTGCGAGGAACGCGAAGCCGTGACGCTTGAACGCCGCCACGCATTCGTCGCTGAACGGCTCCACGGTCTGGAAGCCGAAGCCGTTGATGCCGCCGGGCTGGATGCGGTCCTTGACGTGGATCGCGGCGACGCGCCCCGGCCGCAGCACGCGGAGCAGGTTCGGGATCAGGAAGTCCATCTGCCGCCAAAAGTGGGCGTTGTCGTCGGTGTGCCCGAAGTCCGCGTAGTTCGGCGAGTACTCGTACTGCGTCGCGAACGGGATGCTGGAGACGATCAGGTCGATGCTGTCGGCCTCCATCGTCGCGGTCTCCTGCACGCAGTCGTTGTTGATGCAGCGATACCGCTCACCCGCGGCCTCGACGCGCTCCACGCCCAGCGAGCGCGCCAGCTTCGACGCCATCGCGGCGTGCGCCAGACCGAAATCCCGAATGATTGCCGTCATGCGTTCCCCCATCTCGTCGTGTTGCCGCCACTTGCGTTCGAGGCTGTCGCGGATCTCGCGCTCGGCCTCCGTGTAGATCAGGTCGATGCGCACCTGCCGGCCCTGCCCGAAGCGAACCAGCCGGTGGACCGCCTGGATGAAATCGTTGAACTTGTGCCCGATGCCCATGAAGACTGCCCAGGCGCAGTGCCGCTGCAGGTTGCAGCCGCTGCCGAGCATCACCGGCTTCGCGCCGATCTCCCGCAGCTCGCCATCGGCGAACGTGCGCACGATCTCCTCGCGCGCCTCCAGCTCCTGCGAGCCGTACACCGTGGCGATGCCGGGGATCGCGCTCTCCAGCGCATCGCGCTCACTCTCGAGGTCGTGCCAGATCACGCGGTGCGCGTCGGGATCTTCGGCGCGCAGCTCCAGCACCTTGGCCAGTCTCGCCGGCAGGCTCAGACGCTTCTCGCGCGCGGCGTCCTGCACGCCGATGGCGCTCGACGCGAACAGCCTGCCCTGCCCGTCCTTCTCGGCGCCGGCGGTGGCATGGTCCGTGCGCAGCTCGTGCCAGCGCAGGTCGATCGCCGGCAGGTCGTAGCCGGCGTCGCTGAACTCCGGACCAAGGTCGGACGGCTTCTGGATGAACAGGGCCCACGACGCGACCCACAGCCAGAATTCCTCCTCCTTGTGCGGGAGGATCGTCAGCGTGTCGGCCTTCTCGGAATTCCGCTTGAAGAAGCGCGTCTTCGCCGCCGGCACGTCCATGATCCCGAGGAACGCCGCGTACGCCAGCAGTTCGATGTAGTCGTTCGGGCTCGGCGTCGCCGTGGCCACGAACCGGAAGCGAAGCCCTTCGGCCACGACGCGCTGCCCGCGGTCGCGGCGGTCGTCGCCGGCGAATAGGGCCATGAACTCGCGGAACGTCTTCGTGCCGCCGAAGCCGCGCAGGATGCTGGCCTCGTCCAAGCTCGCGGCATCGAACACGCGCGGGTCCAGCTTCCCGTCGCGCACCGTCTCGTAGTTCGTGAGGTAGACCCCGCGCTCGTCCGCCTCGTGCTCGCTGCGGATGAAGCGCGGGGCCGCGGCCCAGCCGAGCCGCTCGGTCGCATCGCGCCAGAATTCCGCGCGCACGCCCAGCGGCAGCACGATCAGCCCCCGGCCGTCGCAGTGCTTCGCGGCCAGCCGGATCGTCTCCAGCTGCGTCACGGTCTTCTGCAGGCCGAACCTGGCGAACAGCGCGCGACGCCCGCCGGACAGCAGCCACGGCACGATCGCGCGCACGTGCGGCGGCAGGCGCGGGTTCACCTCGCCGAGGTCGACCTCGAACCCGGCAGCCGGCGCCGCGCAGATCTTCGCACGCAGGAATTGATCGTAGTCGGGGTGGTTCATTTCCGCCCCTCCCTCGCCTTGTCGCGCTTGCGGTTCTTCACGGCGCGCGAGGTCTTCGAGTGCCCGGTGATGTGCCACGCCCCGCAGTGCACGCAGCGGTAGATGCGGGCGTCGTAGCCGCCGTTGCGGTGGCGGATGCCGTCTGCCTGTTTCTGCGCAGCGGCCGGCGACGGGTATCGAGGCTGCGCTGTGGTCTCGCAGTGCTGCATGTGTACTATCTCCTTTCATCCGGCGGAATCTTGAACAGCCGCGGCCTGAGTGCGCGCAGTTTCCATGCCTGCGTGTCCGGCATCCTGTCGCCTGGCTTGATGCGCGTGAGGGACTGCGGGGTGATTCGGAGGAACGCAGCAAGCTCCACATCGGTCGAGAACTTGAGCGCGTCTTTGGCGGCCTGCTTGGTGATTGTCTTCATGCGCGGATTAAGACACGGTTTGCGTTCAGAGTCAATATCTGCTTACCGTTCGTCGGGAAACTTGGAGACGGGTGTTGACGGATGGCGTAAGACGGTATTTAATCACTCCAACGCCCCACCATCCGGGGCGAGGAGATGGGAGATGGCGCGGAAATTCGACTTGACCCAAGCTCAGCAGCTCGTGCAGGACGTGCATCGCTGGGCAATCAAGATCAAGGTAAATCCGGCGTCGGTCCGGGTTTGCGACCTCGACGGGAAATGGGGCCAGTGCGACAGCAAGGGGAACATCACTCTTTCGCATGACGTGACAAACCTTTCCGGGGTCTCCCGCGATGTTGTGATCGTTCACGAACTCATGCACCTGCGCTATCGCGATCACGGCCGCCTGTTTCAGGCGTGCATGTCTGCATACGTCCCCGGCTGGAAAGAGGCAGAAAAGGCGCTGGAAGATCATTTTGCTGATGTCAGCAAGATGATCGGCGAAGACGGTGCCGCATGAGCGCCGCCCTCAACCTCCGCGATCCTATCGAAGTCCCCTGCTACTACTGCGACGGCGAAGGCGGCGGCTACGAGCAGACCGATGTCGACGCATGGGATCGGCCCGTGGTGTGCGACGAATGCGGCGGAACGGGGATTTCGTCGCGCAGGGCTGGCGGCAGGTACACCGGGTATCCGCACCACGGCGATCAGCTGATCACAATGCGCGATCTGCGCGCCCTCTATCTCGCCACGCGGGAACTTGCCGCGGCAGTGAAAGCAGGCGACGAGGCCTATGCCGAATCCTGCAAGGCCCATGCCGCCGGCGACTACGCCGCCGCCGAAGCTGCATTCGCCGTCTGGTTGGAAGCCGACAGGCGTAAGCAGCAGCACCTGACGAAGCATCGGACGGCCGACGTTTCCGAATGCCGGCACCGCTACGAGATTGCACGCCTCCGTGCGATGCGGCCCGTGTCTCGCATCGCGCAGGCCGAGATGCTGGCGTTGGCTTCGCGCTGCGTGAACCGGCTCGACGGGATGAGGGCCGCGGCATGAACGCCCGTCGCAACCGCCGCATGCGGATCGTCTCCGCCCTGCCCGCTTCTTCCTCGACGCCGGTCAACGCCGGCGAAACCCTCAGCGTCGTCGCCAGCGACAACACCGTGATCGCCCGCGCGATGTCGATCCTCGTCGGGATCGTCGGCCACCCCGGCCGGCTGACGCCCGAGCAGGCTCGCGATGTCGTGGCGTGGGCGGAAGGGGCGACGGCATGAGCGCCGACACCGCCAAGGCCCGCGTCGCGGCGTCCGTGCACGAGGATCGCGTGATGAAGCCGCTGGACGAGTTGTCCGGCCTCGCGAAGTCGATCATGCAGCGCGTCGAAGCCGATTTCCCGGGGATTTTCGAGCAGCGTCGGAACCGTCGCATCGGTGATCGCGTGGAGGTCCGCAGTGGAAAGTGACGACGACTACGAATGCCCGCACGAGTGGAGCGAGACAGACGACAGCTTTGACCACGAGTTCGGTACGCGCTACATCGAGCCGTACTTGGTATGCAACGTCTGCGGCGAGACGGCGGCGATGGATGAAGTCTATGGCTGACCTTCGCCCGCCGATCACCGCCCGCGACATCCCCGCCATCGTCGCCTGCTACGCGCTCGTGTGGGGCCCGATCGTCGCGCTCATCTTCTTCCCCGACGCCACCGAACGCGCGCTCGTCGCGCTGCTCGCCTGGCACTGAATACCGCGTCACCCGTGCGCCGGCCCGGCGGCCAATCCGGGCAACACACATCCAACAGAACCGAGAGGAATCCGCAGTGAAAACCGCTCCCATGATGTACCGCCAGGGCGATGTCGGCATCGTCCGCATCGACCAGCTCCCCGCCGGTGCCACCGACGTGACGCCCGAGGATCGCATCGTCCTGGCCTACGGCGAGGTGACCGGCCACGCCCACGCCATCGCGCCCGGCGAAGCCCGGGAATACAGCATGGCTCAGGCCGGCACCGCCGTGCGTCGTTTCCTGACCGTCGTCGGCAATGCCGCGACCGTGCGCCACGAAGAGCACGCGCCGATCCCGCTGCCGCCGGGCGTGTACGAGATCGTGCAGCAGCGCGAGTACACGCCTGAAGCGATCCGCAACGTCGCCGACTGATCAGCCGAAGGATCATCTCAATGACCACGAAAACCACCATCGTCCGCCGCCCCGATTTCGTGGGCGGCGGCATCACCCCCGAGGAAAAAGCCCGCCTCGACGAGCATGCGCAGCTCTGGATCGGGCGCGCAATGCGCACCGAGCCGGCGAAGCTCGACAGGATCGGACCGGCGATCCGCGCGCTGTACACGGCGGCCGGGCTGCAGGAGCCGCGTGTGATCGTCGTGCCGAGTCCGCTCGTCATGGCAGTGGCCGGCGGCTTCGCCTCGGCTATCTGGTATGCGCGCAAGCACGGTTTCCGCGCCGCCACGGACGCCGCCACGCGCGCCGCCACGGACGCCGCCACGTACGCCGCC
>CAZTYD010000065.1:0-5958 GCA_964618035.1 uncultured Candidatus Peribacteria bacterium | reverse complement strand
GGTGAGTTCTTACCGATGATCATTCGTCCCTTTCCTCACCATTCAAGGCGCGCGGCGACCGCAACGGGTTGCCGATGCCGCGGTTCTTGACTACCCTCCCCCCCATGTCGAAGAACAGGAGGTTGCTGATACCGCTGTCCGCCCTCACCATCGTCGGCGCGTTCGCCCTCGCGTTCGCGCTGTATCGGCTCACCATGCCGACGGTGCTCTCGAGCACGTACCGCATCAACGGCGGAGACGCTCAGCCGTTCTCGCCGCCGCTCTCCCTGCCCGACGCGCCGCAGGGAACCATCGTCGTGACGATGGACGTGCGCATGCCGCTCCTCGCGCCGCACCGGTACACGGTGGTGCCCGACGATTGCCTCACCGACGTCCGCATCAACGGCGCGCCGGTTCCTCAGCCGGCCCTACCGTTCTGCGATTACACGAAGGGCCGCACCATGGATGTCGGCGCCTCGCTCGCGCCGGGGATGAACCACGTCGTCGCCACGGTGCGCAACGACGGATCCGCGGCGGGGCTGATGATCCGCCCGTCGTGGACGGATCCGCGGCTCGTCCTCCTCGCCGCCACCCTCCTCGCGGCGCTCTGGCTCCTCATCCGCTTCTGCCTGTCGCTCACGAAGTCGTTCAACACTCTCCCCCTGTCGCTCCTGCTCTTCGGCGGGACGGCCATCCGCGTGCTCTACCTGCTGGCGACCCCGCATACCGAACGCGGGCACGATTGGGGCGGCCACTACGAGTACATCGAGTACCTGCTCCACCACTTCTCGCTGCCGGATCCCACGAAGGGATGGGAATTCTACCAGCCGCCCCTCTACTACGTGATGGGCGCGGCCGTGCTGGCGCTCACCGCGAAGCTCGCGTTCGTCACCCTCTCGACGTACACGCAGCTGCAGCTCCTGGCCGTCCTGTGCTCCATCGCCACGCTCGGCCTCGGCGCGTGGATCGGCACGATGCTGTTTCCTCGCAAGGACGAACGGTCGTCGCTCTTCGCGTTCATCGGCATTCTTGCGGTGGTGCCGGGCCTGGTATTCTTCGGCGCGCGGATCAATAACGACGTCCTCTACCTGTTGATCGCGTTCGCGTGGATGGGGCAACTGCTCGTCTGGTGGCGCGCGCCGCGCCTGCGCCACTGGATCGTGCTGGCCGTGCTGGTGGGCCTCGGCTTGTTGACGAAGACGAACGCCGCCGTGCTCGCCGGCATCAGCGTCCTCTGCCTCGCAGCCGTTCGAGGGCTGCCGTGGAAGCGGAAGATCCTCCACGGCCTGATCCTGCTGGCGATCACGCTGCTGATGGCGGGGCCGTTCCACCTGCCGCGCGCGCTGCGGACGCACCAGGCGAGCGAAGTGGTGGTCGGGAACATCGGCTCGCTCAACGGAGCACTGCGCGTGCGCAACACGTTGGACACGTACTTCACGTTCGATCCGCTGCAAATGCTCGCGCACCCGTACAACAACGCGTGGGACGACCGCGAGCGCCGGACGTACTTCTACGAGTACTTCTTCCGTTCCGCGCTGTTCGGCGAGTTCCAGTTCGGCGATCAGGCGCTGTTTCTGGCGCGATCGCTCCTGGGCATCGCGCTCTTCTTCCTGCCGGTGATGCTCGTGGGGTTGGCGTTCGATCTCTGGCAGCGCAGGCCGTTCGCCCTGCCCCTCGCCGTCACGTTCGTCCTGCTCCTGGCGGCGCACACCGCTTTCCGCGCCAAAGCGCCCTACCGCTCCTCGCAGGATTTCCGCAACTCCATCGTGCTCCTCGTGCCGGCGGCGTACTACGTTGCCAGGGGCATCGGCCTGCTCCCCGCCAACATGCGGCGCTTCTGCCGCGACGCGCTGCACCTGTTCGAGCTGCTGTGCGTGCTGTTCTTCGTGTACATCTTCACGATGTGAAAGATTCCAAGATTGCAAGAATGCAAGAATGCAAGATTACAAACCATTTCCATCGTCCTCGTCTCCTCTCGTCGCCGCGTCCCCTCATCTCTTGTACCCTGCACGCTCGGCACTTGCTCCGTCCGGGAAATAGATCAGGTTAGCGGGCGAGAGCTTCGCCGCCGCCTTCGACCCCACGGCGTAGTACTTCTTGCCGCGCTTGGAGGCGACGTACCGCATGCCGGCCGGCGCGGTTGATGCCGCGGCTGACGGGGAACCTCGCCGAGCCGCGGCAACGGCGAATGCGCCATGCGCATCCGCGACGACCGGTACGTTCCCCGCGAACACGCGGACATTCCCGTTGATGGTCCCGCGGATGCCCGACACGCCGTCGATCGAAACAACCGGTATGCGGGCGGCACCCGACGCAGCCCACACCGTGAGAGGCGGCGATGCGCTCGTCTCGACGGAGACGATGCGCCCGGTTCCGTACCCCCACAGGAATACAAGGAGAACGAGGCCGCTGAGCACTGTCCGATCGAACTGACGCATGCCCGTACCGTAGCGCCTCCTCTGGGCTGCGCGAGGGCTCTGCGCCCACATTCATTTTGAAAAGAGGGCGGATTGCCGCCCTCGATTCGGAATTCCGAAGAGAAAGGACGTTCTACTGGCCGGCAGAACTGGTCTGCGCGGCAGGCTTCTGCTGGGTTGGCTGCTGGGCGGCAGGCTGTCCCTGCTGCGGGGCGCCCTGCTGTCCCGTGGGCTGGATCTGCACCGGCACGACGTCGATGATCCTGTTGGCAACCGGATCGTAGAGGATGGCGTTGTAGCCGCCGCACATGCCGCGGTCGCTGGTGACCACCAGGTGATCGCCGTTCTTGGCCTTGTTGTAGAACGGATTCTGCTTGCGCAGCTCCTCGATCTTCACGATGGTCGCGACGGTGGGATCGACGCCGTCGGGAATCAGGAAGATCTTCTTGACCTTGTCGACGATCGCCTTCGCCTCCTCGACGTTCTCCTGCGGACTCTTGGTGAGCTGTTCCACCTTCATGCTGAGCTGCTTCAGCTGCGCCTCGGCGGCGCGGCGCTTGGCATCGATGGTGAAGACGAGTGCGAGGAGTGCGACAACGATGATGATGGCCAGCGTTTTGGATAGAGAACCGTCTGACTTTGCGGATGCATCCATACGAAATAAAGTGAAAGGGGCAGAAATCTGCGAATGTCATGATGCTAAGAAACACATCTTCGCTTGGCAAGACGAATGTACAGCACCGGATGACACCTGCCCATGACTGATACGGTTATGCAAGATCTCTTCTGACAAGCAGCGACGTTTGCAGAGATACGTCAACTCCCGGATGACCTTCGCTCACATCCAAGCGCCTGCTACCATCGAACCGATGCACGATGTGGATTCTCTCCGTCCGTACCTCTCACATGCGCTGGCGCGCACGGCACTGACCGGCATGGGTGCGCGGTACGAGGGAAAAGTGCGCGACGTGTACACTCCCGATCCGCGCACGCGCGTCTTGGTGGCGACCGACCGGCAGTCGGCGTTCGACATCCTCTGGTGCACCGTGCCGCTGAAGGGTCAGGTGCTCACCCAGATCAGCCGCTGGTGGTTCGACCGCGTGCAGGAGGTGATGCCAACGCACATGATCGCCGTGCCCGACCCGAACGTGATGGTCGCCCGAGCGCTGCGCATGCTGCGCGTGGAAATCGTCGTGCGCGGGTACCTCACCGGCTCCACCGGCACGTCGGCGTGGGTGAACTACCAGAAAGGAGTGCGCGACTTCTGCGGCGTGCGACTACCGGACAACATGCGAAAGAACGACAAGTTCGCGTCACCGATCCTCACGCCGACAACGAAGGGAGAGGAAGACGAATTGATCAGCCCGCAAGAAATCGTTGCCCGCGGCTTCGCCGCGCAGCAGGAATGGGATGCGATCACAGAGAAGGCGCTCGCGCTGTTTTCGCGCGGCCAGCAGATCGCCGCCGAGCGCGGTCTCATTCTCGTCGATACCAAGTACGAGATGGGCTACGACGAGCAAGGCGTTCTCACCGTGGGCGACGAAGTGCACACGCCGGATTCCTCGCGCTACTGGGTGGCGAGTACGTACGCGGAGCGCCACGCGCGCGGCGAGGAGCCCGAGAGCTTGGACAAGGAATTCTTCCGCCTGTGGCTGCGCGAGCAAGGCTTTGAGTACGGTGGCAAACGGCCGGACATCACCGACGAGGTGCGGCTGATGCTGGCGCAGAAGTACATCGATCTCTACGAGAGGATCACCGGCGAAATGTTTGTGTTACCCGACAATACGAAAACAGAGGAACGGATTGAGCGAAATATGCGGGAGTACTTTGGGAAATAGCCCGCCAAGCATTGTGAGCGGTAGTACCAGCGTGAGTGGTAGTGTCATGGTGAGCGGAGACGAACCATGACACGGATTAGAAAAATCCTTACCCGCCATGCACGCCGTTCCATCCACCGATGGAACGGTCTTTGCTGCATCACTCTCGGAAAAAGAAGCTATGACTTCTTTTTTCTACCCCGAAGCGGAATCCGGATCTGTCTGTAGGACCGTACCATGCACATCATGCGCGACTACGCTGTGTACATCCTCCGCTGCGCGGATGGAAGCTACTACACCGGAATGACCAATGACGTGGATCGACGCATGCACGAACACACGGTGGGATTGAATCGCACATGTTACACCTACGAACGACGACCCGTATGCCTCGTCTACTCTGCACATTTCCACGATGTCTGGGATGCTATTGCGTGGGAGAAGCAGGTGAAGCGATGGAGCCGGAAGAAGAAAGAAGCATTGATCCACGGTGATTTCGATGCGCTGCATACGTTCGCTGCCTGCGATAACGCCTCACATGCACGGTACCGTCATCGCGAAAGAGCAGTGAATCATCTGCGCGTTTTCACCCGGTGTCGCCTCATTGCCATGGTTCGTCTCCGCTCACCATGACAATTCGGCTCACCATGACAATTCATGTCTGCAACTTCCGCAATGGAACGAGCACGTATTCTCTCCACAAGCGTTGGACCATGACACTCTACGGAAAAAGCGGTAGACTTCGCCGCAAGGTATGCGCCGCACCGTCCTCCTCCGGCGACTCGGTTTCGGGTTTCTCGTCGTGGTCACTCTGCTGGTGAGCGTGCCCGCCGTGCGGCGGCAGATCGCGCGGTCGCTGCTGGGCGCAGGAACTGCCAGCTCGACCTCCCAGCACACAACGATATCGGAAGGAACGACTTGGACGTCGTCTTCGTCGAATCAGACGACGCCGTCGTCTTCGTCCTCCTCATCCCCCAGTTCCAGCTCATCCAGCAGTGCGTGCACGGATCCGACGCCCAATGATTGTAATTGGGGCGGCGCCCATATCTGCTGCGCAAAAGGCGCTGTCTGCCGACAGGGAACGGATCTGAGCGGAAAAGTATTTCCCTATTGCGAAGGCGGCTCCGATTGTGCCGACAGCGGCGGAGCTTGCTACCTGGGCCCCGTGAACCCGGCGAAAGAAACTGACGGCGCCAAGAACTGCTGCAAGTCTGGTTTGCAGTGCCTCTCCAGTGGCATTTGCGGCAAGTGTGTCGAATCCGGCGCCTCGTGCGGGCAGAACGACTGCTGTTCCGGAATGGAATGTCGCGCGAAGAAGACGTGTCAGTGGTCAGACGCGCGCAAAGATCCGAAGTATAAGGAGAACGACGGCGATTGTTCTACGGATGACAACTGCAAGAGCGGCTACTGCAACAAATCACTCACGCCGAGCAAGTGCGCGTCGAAACCTGGTGGTACAGGACTAGGTCTTGGCGCCGACTGCACGGATGGAAGCCTTTGCGGTACGAATCTCACCTGCAAGGCGGATGCCAACGACACTGCGAAGAAATGCGTCAAGCCGAAGTCCGGTGGTGGAGACAACGGTGGCGGAGGGGGCGGCAACCCCGGGAATCCCGGGGGACCTGGCGGTGGCGCAAGCGCCGGCGGCGGTACCGGCGGAGGGGGCGGGCCGATCATCGTCCCGCCCGGCGGTGGAACGGGAGGCGGCGGCACCGGTGGGGGTGGCACTGGCGGCGGAGGGGGCG
>CAZTYD010000064.1:5760-6090 GCA_964618035.1 uncultured Candidatus Peribacteria bacterium | reverse complement strand
CCCACCATGCAGCGCCACCGCGCCGGGGAAGCCGCGCAGCGACGACCAGGAGCCATTGGCGGGGACGGGGCGGTGTCATCAAGCGAAGATAATGGAGTCTGACCGTAGATCGCGTTGAGCGGCTGCAGCCGCTTGGGTACGATGGCAACGCATCATACCTCCTTCCGCCCTCCCGTATGAAACTCTTCATGGATACCGCCAATACCGCGCAGGTGGCCGAGGTGGCCGCATGGGGCGTGCTCGACGGCGTCACGACCAACCCGTCGCTCGTGGCGAAGGAGGGAAAGGACTTTAAGGAGACGGTGCTCGAGATGTGCAAGCTGGTGCCGA
>CAZTYD010000064.1:0-5750 GCA_964618035.1 uncultured Candidatus Peribacteria bacterium | reverse complement strand
GTGAGCGCGCAAGTGACGGCCGAGGATGTCGAGGGCATGAAGAAGCAGGGCGAGGAGTACGCCGGCTGGCACAAGCACATTGTGGTGAAGGTGCCGATGACGGTCGAAGGCCTCAAGGCCGTAAAATACTTCTCGTCGAAAGGTATCCGCACCAACGTGACGCTCGTGTTCTCGGTGTCGCAGGCGATATTGGCCGCCAAAGCCGGTGCGAGCATCATCAGCCCGTTCATCGGCCGGCTCGACGACATCAGCGAGGACGGCATGCAGCTCATCGAGGATATCCTGGAAGTGTGGGACCGTTCGCGCTTCGAGACCGAAGTGCTCGTGGCGTCGGTGCGGCACCCGCGGCACGTGGTGGACGCCGCGCGGCTCGGCGCGCACATCGCCACCATCCCGTACGACGTGTTCATGAAGCTGCCGCAGCACTCGCTCACCGAGAGCGGCCTCAAGAAGTTCATGAGCGATTGGGAGAAAGTGAGCGGGAAGCAATGAGTCTTGAATAGTGAGTTTTGAATCTTGAATGCCTCCCTCCCGGAGAGCGCCGCGCTCGGCGCGGTGTCGTGGAAGTACGTCTTTCCGAGCGCTCATTTGCTTCTGTATAGTCTCCTCGATGCAACACCTCGGCGTTATCGGCCTCGGTACCATGGGCGCGAATCTCGCGCGCAACGCGGCGCGACGTGGCATGCAGGTGGCGGTGTACAATCGAACGAGCGAAAAGACCGATTCCTTCGTGCAGTCCTACGGTGCCGAAGGGTCGTTCATCCCGTGCCATACCATCGACCAGCTGCTGGACGCTCTGCCGACGCCGCGCGTCATCCTGCTGATGGTGAATGCGGGCGCGGCCGTCGATGCCGTGATCCGCGAGCTTGTCCCGCAGCTGTCGAGGGGCGACATCCTCATCGACGGCGGGAACAGCCACTACCGCGACACCGAGCGTCGCGAGCGCGAGCTGGCGGCCGGGGGACTGTTCTTCGTCGGGATGGGCGTGAGCGGCGGCCACGAGGGAGCCTTGAACGGGCCGAGCCTCATGCCGGGCGGGAACGAGGAGGCGGTGCGTTCCGTACTGCCGTTGCTCGAGCAACTCGCCGCGACGGACCATGCCGGCGGGAAGTGCGTCGCGTACATGGGGCCGGGCGGAGCCGGGCACTTCGTGAAGATGGTGCACAACGGCATCGAGTACGGGCTGATGCAGCTCATCGCCGAGAGTGACGACTTGCTCCGCAGGCGACACAAGATGGATCCGCCTGCGCGGGCCGGGACCTTCGGCGCATGGAACGCCGGGATGCTCCGGTCCTTCTTGATGGGGATCACCGCGAAGATCCTCGCCGCAAAAGACGACGACGGCCAGGGCGCGCTGATCGATGTCATCGGTGACGCGGCGGCGCAGAAGGGAACGGGCAAGTGGACCGTGGAAGCGGCGTTGGATCTCGGCGTCTCGATCCCGAGCATCGTCGCCGCGGTCGAGGCACGGATCCTCTCCGGGGATCTTCGCGGGCGCGAGGCCGCCCGCGCCGCCTTCGACGTCGTCGCGAACGATGATGCTGGTTCTCCGCATCCCCCCGAAACTCTTCGTGGCGCGCTGGAAGCGGGTTTCGTCCTCACGTACATGCAGGGCTTCGCTCTGCTGCGCGCCGCGAGTGCCGAGTGGAAGTGGGACATGCGTGCGGCGGAAATCGCGCGCGTCTGGAGCGGCGGCTGCATCATCCGATCCGCGCTGCTGCAGGAGATGGAATCGGCTCTCTCGCCGGGCGACGCGTCGCTGTTCCTGTCATTCAAGGAAGCACTGTCGGACGGATTGCCGGCTCTACGGCAAGTAGTGGCCGATACCGCCGCCAGCGGCGTCCCCGCGCCCGCGTTCTCGTCATGCCTGTGGCACATCGACACGCTGCGTGGCGACCGCCTGCCGCAGCGCCTCATTCAGGCGCAGCGCGATTACTTCGGCGCGCATGGTTTCGAGCGAACCGATCGACCGGGCGTGTTCCACGCCGATTGGCCGCAGTGATTCTCGTCCTTCCCCACGCACTTCATGTCCTACGATGATTTCTTCGGACTCCTGGCGGCTCGGCACAGCACCGATTTCTTCGACGATCGGCCGGTGGCCCAAGACGAGATGGAGAAGATTCTCGCCGCCGCGCGCCTGGCGCCGAGCGTGGAGAATGTCCAGCCGTGGCACTTTCACGTCATTCTGAACCGCGACCTGCGGCAGAAGCTGACCGCAGCATCGTGCTACGGCAATTTCGTGGAGGGGGCGAGCGCGTTCGTCGTCGTCACCTGCGAGAAGGACTTCAGGCCGAGTTCGCAGGAGATCCTCTGGAATCCCAAGGAACTCGAGTACTCCTGCGCGGCTGCCGTCGAGCACATCCTGCTGGCGGCCACGTCGCTCGGCCTCTGTTCGAGCTGGGTCTCGCTCCACAACAACGAGGCGCAGATCTTGCTGCATCTGCCGGAGAGCGTGCACGTCATCGGCGGCGTGATGATCGGGCACAGCAAGAATGCGGAGCGCGACAGTGAACGGCGCCATGCGCGCAAGCCGCTGGCCGAGATGTTCACGATCCACGAATGATCGCGCGGGCGCAGAGCGCCGCGCCGAGCGTGTCCGGATGCTCCGTCTGCGCCACGGCGAGTTCGGGAAGCGGCGTGTGGGGCAGCACCCACTGCGCCAACTGATCCGCGATGGCGTCCAGGTGCGGCGTGAGAGCCTTTCCAGCGCTGCCGCCGAACACGATGATCGAGGGATCGAGCAGGTGCGTGATGCTCGCGCAGAGCCACGCGATTTCCGTGAAGAGCGACGGACGGAGGAACGCGCACGCGTCTCCGGTCAAATACTCGGTGGGGTGCTTCGCGTCCGGGCAGCGCGATCCCATGGCGGTGCCCGAGAGGAATTGCTCGACCTCGCCGCGCTTGTTCGGGGTGTCGAACGGCGGCTTGCCCGGCATGAGCAGCATGTGTCCGATCTCGCCGGCGAACCCGCGCGCGCCGCGGAAGATCGTACCGTCGATGACGATGCCGCCCCCCACGCCCGTGCCGAGCGTGACGCCGACGACGACGGGCATGCCTCTGCCAGCGCCCATCGCGGCTTCGGCGAGCGTGAAGCAGTTGGCGTCGTTCTCAACGACGACCGGAAGCCCCAGCGCCTCTTGCAGCTTCGCGCGGAGCGGCACGTCGACGGCATTTGGGATATTCGGCGCGTGCACCAGCACGCCGTCGCTGGCGCGAACAAGCCCGGGCACGCCGAACCCCACGGCCGCCGTGTCGGGCGTCCGCAGGGCGCGCACCGACGCAATGACGGAATCGAACACGGCATCGAACCCGCGCTTCGCGTCCGTCGGAAAACGGTCGAACGCATCCGGCCGGAGCGTCTCGGCGTCGAAACGACCCACGCTGCACTTCGTGCCGCCGAGGTCGAAGCCGATGATGGAGCGGGATGACATGGGGGATAGGGTAGCAGCTATTGGTGAAGGACCCAAGATTGCAAGACTGCAAGATTGCAAGGAAGACCCAAGGGGAGAATTCTTGGAGTTTCGTTTGCAATCTTGCAGTCTTGCAATCTTGAAGTCTTCTCTCACTATTGCAACGAACCTCCCCCGAATCCGTCCCAACCATAACCCCCCACCCTCCTCCCACAATCCCTTCAGTTTCAAAAGGGATGTCGCTACCCTGTGCAGGCCATGGACGACCAGCAGCAGCACATCATCGAGGAGATGTTCGAAGTCGCGTACCGCGATTACTCCGATGCCATCTTCCGTCACTGCTACTTTCGCGTGTTCGACCGCGAGCTGGGCAAGGAGCTGATGCAGGAAACCTTCATGCGGTCGTGGAAGTATCTCGCGGAGGGGAAGAAGGTCGACAACATGCGCGCGTTCCTCTACCGCATCGCCAATAACCTCATCATCGACTACGTGCGCAAGAAGAAGGAGGTATCCCTCGACGACCTGCAGGCGAAGGGGCTGGACCCGTCGTACGATGCCATCCCGGAAATGCAGCGCAAGGTGGACGAGTCCGCCATCATCGCGTCGCTCTCGCACTTGGAACCCGATTACCGGGAAGTGCTGATCATGCGGTACGTCGACGGGTTGAATCCGGCGGACATCGCGGAGATCACCGGCGAATCGGCCAACACCATTTCCGTACGCATTCATCGCGGCTTGAAGCAACTGCGATCTTTCTTGCAGAAGAAGGGAGGGTAATCGGAAGGAAGGCCCAAGAATGCAAGACTGCAAGATTTCAAAATCCAATTTGTATTACGATGCGTAAGAAATATTTGGTCAAATCGTCAGAAACTGATCATTCCCCGTTGCGCGATGCCCCTGTCTTCCCCGCAGTCGGCTCGGTGGGGCCGTCATCCCTACCTTGTCACCGTCCTCATCTTCTCGGCGATCGTCACGACGACGGTGGTGGCGCTGCCGAAACTTTCGACCGCGCAGAGCGGCGGATACTCCTCGACGTCGTCGTGGTACCAGCCGCGAATGACGGCCTTCTGTCAGAGCCTGCAATCACTCTGCCAGCAGGAGCAGTCGATCGATCGCCAGCTGCGCGACTTGGCGAGCCGTAACAACATCGGCGACACGCCCACGCACGTGGCGGCCTGCGCGTGGCAGCAGCGCTACTGTCCCACGGGGACGGCGGGAGGATCGTGCCCCATCGACGGACAGGTGTGCGGCACGAACGGCGAGACGCTCCCGAACGTCTGCGAGGCGATCCGGCGTGGGATACAGATCGTCAGCCGCGGCGCGTGCAGCGACACCGTCGGCTCCTGCCCGGACACCGGGAGCTGCCGCTTCCTCGGCTGCCCGTCCGGCAGCTCCTGTAGCGGCTACCCGGACTACCGCTGCCGCCCCGCCTCGTGCGGCGTCGGCTTCCCGCCGCAGACACCGCCTGCTCCCACCACGACATCGTGCGACTGCGGAAGCACGTACCAGCCGGTGTGCGGCTACGACGGCCGTACGTACCAGAACGAGTGCCAGGCGATGTGCAACAACGTGTACGTCTTCTGGCCGAACGCCTGCGGCGCGAACGGCAAGCCCGTGCAGGATGCTCCTCTGCTCAACGACCTCTACGGTTCGGCGTCTTCGTAGAGCGGCGGCACGCCGTCCTCAGACGGTCGTCGCCACTGGGCTGCCGAAGCCGGCGACCAGCGAGATGACGGCGATGACCAGGTGCAGGTAGGTATCAGCCGGGTTCACGGTGAGCAGATGGAGAATAATCCCGTCGGCGCTCAAAAACCCGAGCACGGTCGCGAGCCCGTAGATGACCCCGAAGAGCATCAGGAGCAGACGCGAGGCGCGGTAGCTGGTCGCGGCGGCGGCCAGTGCGGCGAGGCCGCTCACCAGGAGAACGAGGCTCTGAACCGTGTCGACCTGAAACAGGCCCGCCACGGGGTTGTTGACGAACCCGATGATGCCGATGGCGACGAATGCGACGCCGAAGAGCCAGGTGAGGGGTTTCACGGCCTGCGGCATACGAGAAGGGGGAGAAGGAAACAACAACTAATCGGGAGTATAGCATCGAGGCAAGCCGGTGCGCCGGGAGAGGCCTTCGGTCAAATGCGACTGCGGGCTTGCCAGGAAGTGCGAGCGAGCGGGACAGGGAAGTCCATCCGGCGAATCGTTGTGCGAAGGAGCGAATCGACTTACGCTCACGCCGATGGGCGAGCACCCACTCCGCAGCAGGAACCTGTTCGATCCGCACGGCGCGGAGCCGTACCGGCTCAGCCGGACGAAGCTGGAGCAATTCCTGCAGTGCCCGCGCTG
>CAZTYD010000063.1:867-6114 GCA_964618035.1 uncultured Candidatus Peribacteria bacterium | reverse complement strand
GGGATTTTTCCCGGCGCTTCTTCGGTGTCGGTCGCTTTGCCATGGGACGCTAGGGTAAGGGCTGGGGAGGGGGTTGTAAAGGGGTTTTGAGGAGAAGAATCCAAGATTGCAAGACTGCAAGATTGCAGACGAAAATCCAAGACGCCATGGTTCGAGGCTCGCTGCGGCTCGCACCTCACCATGACGTTGTGCGAGTGATTGCAATCTTGCAGTCTTGCAATCTTGGGGCCTTTATCTCCGTTGTCCCGACAGTGCCGTCATGAAACGGAGAACGTACAAAAACAGATTGAAGATATCGAGGTACAGGCTCAAGGCCAGCATGAACGGGTTCACGCCGTGGCGGCTGAGGGCCTGCGTGCGCTGAAGATCGTAGGCGGTGAAGAGGGCGAAGATGACGATGCCGGCGCCCGAGAGCATCAACTCCATCTGATCCGTCCGCAGAGACGGAATGAAGATCTGGAGCAAGCCGAGAATCACCAGCCCGATGACGCCCAGGAAGAGCACGCGGCCGAGGCCGGAGAGATTCCAGCCCGTCGCGCGCGCGACGACCGCGGCGGCGGCGACCATGCCGGTCGTGGACAGCAGTGCGTTCAGCAGGATCGACGCTCCATTGGCGTACCCGGCCACAACCGACATGAGGTACGGCGTGACGGTCATGCCCGACAGGATCGGGAACGCGCCGAAGAGCACGTAGTTGAGCGGCGAGGAATCCATCCACATGCGCGACGTGGCAATGAGAATGAGTTCGACGATGAGCAGCAGGAAGATGAGTCCGGATCCGAAGAGAACGGGCGCCGCTAGCGCCCCAAGATACACGCCAACCACGGTGAGACCGATGGCAAGAGCGAACAGGCCGTAGACCTGCGATTCGACGGACGGAGACAGGACGATAGGCCGGCTCTGGACGGAAAAAGGAGTATTCATGCCGCTATTGTACGCTTCAGACATTAGCGCTCAATTAAAATAGTGGCAGGGATGGCAGGCACCGGTCGGGATACTATTGCCAATTTTGGCTTACTAAGGCCTACATCTCCATGAAAAGCCATACCAAAACCTACGAGAATTTGCTATAATAGTTGGATTTCCATGAAGAAACACCGTTTTGTCCTCATCGGGATGATAGGACCGCTGCTGGGGCTGGCACCGCTGCCGGCCATGGCCTACTCGCTGGACCCACGCTGGACGAGTATCTGCGGTATCGTCGGATGCCGGCCAGTCACCGGGTCCGTCGGGCTGTCGCTGTACGTTGCCGACATCATTCTGCCCGGCCTCCAGCTACTCTTCGTCGGGCTCTTGGTGCTCATGCTGTTCGCGTACGGCGCGCAACTCGTCTTCCGCAGCAACGAAGAGAGTTCCCTCTCCGAATCGAGGCTGGCATACACCTACGCTATCACCGGCGCAGCCATCGTCAGCTTCGTCAACTGGCTCACCCACGCCTTCAACCCCGTCGACCACCCGCGCGTCATCGTCGATTACTCCTTCATCAATACCGGCTTCGGCAAAGTGTACATGTTTCTCAAGCTCCTGCTCGGCGCGGCATTCACGGTGAACTTAGTGCTCCAGGCGTTCCGCCTCATCACCGCGCAGGGCAGCGACGAGCTCATCGGCCGCGCGCGCAAGCGCTTCATGGCCAGCTTCGTCGGCGTCGCCATCGTGCTGTTGGCCAACACGATCATCACGGCGGTGAACCCCGAGCTGAGCGGCAACGCGGGGCTCATCGCAGACGAGATCATCGGCGTGGCGAACTTCCTCCTCACGATCCTCGCCGTCGCGGCCATCGGCGCCATCATCGTGGCGGGTATTCTGCTGGTGGTCTCGGTGGACGAACAGTTGAAGGAACGCGCGAAGCAGATCGCGCGCACGACGATCATCAGCCTTGCCGTCATCCTCGCCGCCTTCGTGTTGGTGAACACGTTCCTCTCCGCCCCCATCGCATGAGCGCGCAAACGACTGCCTGGCGGCTCTCCGCTTTCCTGGGTCTGCTGGGAATTCCGGCACGCGGGCTCGCATTCAACTTTGCGGCAGCCATCAATACCGCAGGCTGGAATCTGTTCGCCTACGGGGGAGCACTTGGCGGCCCGGATACGACGAACATCGCCTTGTACGTCGTCGGACAACTGCGCCCGTTCATCACGTTCGTGGCCATCCTCCTCATCATGATCCAGGGCGTCCGCATGATCGTGGGGCAGGAAGATGAGATCGCCAACAAGGCCAAGACCGTCATCAGCGCTTGCGTGGGCGGCATTATTCTACTCTATCTCATCCCGCCGTTCGTCGAGGCGTTCTACACGTCGACCCCGTGGACGGGCAACCCCACGACGGGAGCGCGCATTGCTGCGGGAGAAGTGGCCGGACTCATCAATTGGGCCCTCTTCCTCACCGCCTCCATCGCCATCGCCGTCATCATCGGCACGGGGCTGCGCGCCATCGTCACGAGCGGCAGCGAGGACGGCGTGGCATCGCTCCGTAAGACCATCATCGGCGTCGCGTCGGGGCTCTTCCTCCTGATCCTACGCTTCTCGATGAACACCATCCTGGGGCTCAACGACCCATCGCGCGGGGTGTCGCCAGCGGCGCCGATTCCCAACGCCTTCCGGGCAGTGCAGATCGCCATCAACATCCTGGAATTCGTGCTGGGCTTCGTCGGACTCATCGCGCTCGTCGTCGTGATCTACGCCGGCATCCTGATGATCTTGAACCTCGGCAACGCCGAGCAGGCGACGAAGGCGCGCGCGCTCCTCTTCCGCGCGCTCATCGGCCTCGGCGTGATCATGCTGAGCGTGACGCTCATCCGGTTCGTGGTGCAGGTGGCACCATATTAATATAAGAACCAAGATTGCAAGACTGCAAGATTGCAAGACTGCAAGACTGCAAGGAAAAACCAAGACGCCAAGGGGCCAATTCCCAAGGGGTCACCTAGAGGAGCGCCTCCTCGACGGACTCGGGACAAGCTCCGCGCGTCTCGAAGGGCGTTTGCAATCTTGAAATCTTGTCCAAAACAACGACAATAGCAGTCACTCATCATTCCATTCTCCCCCATGACTACTCCCGAGACCAAAACCTGCGGCGCGTGCAGCGTCGCCATTCGTACCTGCGACCAGTGCGGCGGCCTCATCTGCTCGCCCGGCTGCCCGGACCGCGCGGAAGACGGCTGCACCTGCGGCGAGGAAGACGAGGGGATGTAGAATACTGAATCTTGAATCTAGAGTCTTGGTAAGCGATCAGCGATGAGCGGATAGCGATAAGCAGTGAGGCGGAACATCTACTCTCGACACGGCAGCGGACCATTCAAGATTCAAGACTCAGAATTCAAGGCTCAATCGCTACCCCCCTCACGAACGCCCCTCCACCACTCCTCCATGTCCGCCCCCCTCATCGTCGGCATTCTCAACGCGACGCCGGATTCGTACTACGACGGCGGGACGCTGCGCGACCTCGATGCGGCGATGCGGCGCGTGGAGCAGATGATTGCGGAAGGCGCGGATGTCGTGGAGATCGGCGGGGAATCCACCGGCCCGCACTCCAAAGACGTAAGCGTGGAGGAAGAAATGTCCCGCGTGCTGCCGATCGTCGAGAGGGCGCACCGGGAATTTCCGAACGCACTCCTGAGCGTGGATACATACAAGGCATCGGTAGCCACGGCCGCACTCGACGCCGGCGCGCGGATGATCAACGACGTCACGGCCGGCAGAGCGGACCCGCGCATCTTCACATCCGTAGCCGATGCCGGCGCGTCACTCGTGCTGATGTACGCCAAAGACGCGACGCCGCGCACAACGGTGGCCGACCGGCAGTACGACGACGTCGTGCGGCACATCGCGGATTTCCTGCGGGAGCGCAAAGCGGCGGCCGTCTCCGCGGGCGTCGCGGCAACGCGGATCATTCTGGATCCCGGCCTCGGCCACTTCGTCTCGTCCGATGCGCGCTACTCGTTCGAGATCCTCGCGCGGCTGGGTGAGTTCGCTGTATTGCAGTCCCCCCTCCTCGTCAGCCCGTCGCGCAAATCTTTCCTGGCCGGGCCGAAGCAACTCCCGCCTGCCGACCGCCTGCCGGCGACTATCGCCGCCTCGGCCATCGCCGTCCTGCACGGCGCCGCCTACATCCGCACGCACGACGTGGCGGACATGCGCAAAGGCTGCGACATCGCCGCCGCCTGCCTGCAAACACCCTAAACGGCAGAACAAAAAAATTGCAATCTTGCAGTCTTGCATTCTTGCAATCTTCTTCATTACCCATTCCACGCCTTGCTCACATACTCCTCCACACACCGCTGACTGTTGAAGTAGCCCATGAGCGCGATGGTGCGCTTCATGCGTCGGAGCCAGCGCTCGCGGCCACGGTAGTAGTACTCCGGGATCACCTGGTCCTGCAGCTGCGTGTACAGGTCTTCGGCGTCGATGAGCCGCGTGTCCTCGGCGTCCACCGCCGGCGCGAGCGGCCCGATGCGCCAGCCGGCCTGCGGATCGCGCTCGTAGCCTTCGATCCACCAGCCGTCGAGCGTCGAGAGGTTCAGCACGCCGTTGAGGCACGCCTTCATGCCCGACGTTCCCGACGCCTCGTGCAGGCGCGTGGGCGTGTTCAGCCAGACGTCGGCACCGGCCACGAGCAGCTTGGCGAGATCCGGGCTGTAGTTCGGCACGTACACGATCTTCACGCTGTCGCGGAGCTCATGCGAGCGCTCCACCATGTGGCGGATCACCTCCTGCGAAAAGGGATCGTCCGGGTGCGCGTTGCCCGCGTGGATGATTTGCAGCTTGCCGTGCCCGATCTCCTTGAGGCGCAGCAGGTTCGTGTAGATCAGCTCCGGCCGCTTGTACGGCACCACGCGACGCGCGCTCGCGATAGTGAGCGTGTCGACGCTGAGCGGAAGATCGGTGTGCTGTCGCACGTGGTGCAACAGCTCGTTCTTGTTCTGCACGTGCGCCGCCCACAGCGCGTCGTCGGGAAGATCGTGCGCGCGATCGGTGAACATGTCGGGATGCTCGCGCCAACCCGGGAGGCAGTTGTCGTAGAGCGTCTGGAACGCCGGCGACGTCCACTGCAGGTGATGCACGCCGTTCGTGATGTAGTCGATATCCGGATTATTGAGAATCTCGCGCGACACCTGGCCGTGCACGCGCGACACGCCGAAAGTCTTGCGGCTCATGGTCATGGCGAGCGTGGTCATGGAGAGCGCGTTCTGGCCGGCGATCTTGCGGATGTGCCACGGAAGCTGATCGCCCGCGACGCGCCAGGCGAGGTCGTAGT
>CAZTYD010000063.1:362-857 GCA_964618035.1 uncultured Candidatus Peribacteria bacterium | reverse complement strand
ACCGGCGTATGCGTGGTGAAGGTGCACGACTGCCGCACGGCATCGTCGCTGAAGCCGCGCTCGCGCAGCAGCTCGAGCGTGAGGAACGCGCAGTGGCCTTCGTTCATGTGGAACGTACCGACCTCCGCATGGCCGAGCGCGCGCAGCATGCGCACGCCGCCGATGCCCAGCACGATCTCCTGCTTGATACGCATGGCGTGGTCGCCGCCGTAGAGCTTGCGCGTGATGTCGCGGTCTTCCGGCGCGTTCTCGGGCAGATTCGTATCGAGGAAGTAGATGGGCACGCGATGCGTGTTCTTTTCCATCATCAGCACCCAACCGCCCACGTGCACCGTGCGTCCCTCCGCCTGCACCGTCACGCGCTCGGCGAGGGGTGTCAGTTCCGTGCGCGGATCCCAGGTGATCTCCTCGTACTCCTGCGAGCCGTCCGGCCGCAGGCCTTGCCGCAGGTAGCCGTACTGCAGGTTCTGGATCGGGCATAATTTCTGTAATAAT
>CAZTYD010000063.1:0-352 GCA_964618035.1 uncultured Candidatus Peribacteria bacterium | reverse complement strand
CGTGACGCACGCCGCCGGCACGCCGAGATCCCGGCACGACCGCATGATGTCGGCCGTGAGGATGCCGAGCCCGCCCGCGAAGGTCGGAATCGCGCTCTTGAGGCCGATTTCCATCGAGAAGTACGCGACGGAGAGAGGGGGAGCCATATCGGATTATTATAGCATAATTTTCACTTTATTGCACCTCTTAATGGAATTAAGAATGGAGGATCAGGAATTAGGATACGACGCATACGTCGCATTTCTCATTCACCATGCTTCATTCCCGATTCTCGCCATGACTTCCGTTGATCCTCGCATTTTCCGTGCCTACGACATCCGCGGCAAGGCGCACGAGCAACTGACGGCCGAC
>CAZTYD010000062.1:0-6198 GCA_964618035.1 uncultured Candidatus Peribacteria bacterium | reverse complement strand
CAGTCGCGGATGGCGGTCTTCAGCTCGGTACCCAGCGGGCCGTAATCCCAGCTGTTGGCGAGCCCGCCGTAGATGTCGGAGCCGGGGAACACGAAGCCGCGCCGCTTGGCGAGGGAGACGACTTGATCCAGGGAAGTGGCGGGCATGAGAGAATGAAGAATTGAGAATTGAGAATGTTCCTCTATATCGTGACTTTACGGCTTGTATGATTCAGGAAAGAGGAAGAGGACGCTACTTTATTAAGTTAAAGAATTATGCTATAATTACATGATTTGGATCAATCCACACCGCTGCTCATCGGCCTGTTCGACTCGAAGGCGACGATCATTGTGCTGGCGGTCTTGACGGTACTGGTGGCCGAATTGCTCGGCCGGGCCCGGCACAAGCACTACCACTACGTGCTGGCGGCCGTTGTCGGCACGCTCATCTCCATGGGGATTCTGATGGCGGCGGAGTACCTGCTCGCCGACGGACTCGCGGGCAGTTCCGCGCTCATCGGCCTGGGCGTGGTGTGCGTGTTCCTGTTGTGGAGGTTGATGTTCGGCCTGGGCGAGACGCACGTGAAGGCGACGGTGCTCGGCACGTTCGTGCTGTGGGTCGGTCTCCACATTCTCTGGACCGAATCGCTGCCCGAGCGCATCGCACATGCGCTGGCGATCGTCGTGGCCATCATTCCGGCGCTGGTGTGGAGCGCGCTCTTCCTCAAGTACCACCGTGAGCGCCGCAGCCGCGTGCTGCTCATGTTCTTCGCGGGGATGGTCTCGACCGCGCCCATCCTCTTCTACGACGCGCTCCTGCGCAAAGGGGCGGAGCTGGAGTTCTTCTTCTTCCGCGTCACGCCCGAGAACTTCAACATGACCATCGAGGCGGCGGTGCATGCCGCCTACCCGGGACTGTCGATCGTGCCGTCGATCATGCTGACGCTCATTTGCACGTTCATTCTGGTCGGCATTCTGGAGGAGACGAGCAAGTACTGGGTGGTGCGGATGAGCGGCTACGAGATCTTCAGCAGTATCGACGACGTGCTCCAGCTGTCGGTGATCGTCGCCATCGGCTTCGCCTTCGCCGAGAACGTGCTGAACCAGAGTTACTTCCTCGGCTTCGTGGTCGACTACCTCTACTCTCCCCACAAGCAGGATTGGTTCGGGTTCATCGGCAACGTGGCCGGCCGCTCCGTGCTCACGAGCATGGTGCACATCGTCTCCACCGGCACGATGGGGTACTTCTACGGGCTGAGCCTGTTCGCGGTGCCCTACCTGCAGGAAGCCGAGCAGCAGGGCCGCAGATACTGGCTGGTCGAGATCCTCCACAAGATTCTCCGCATCCCGCGCAAGGAGATCTTCCGCCGGCAGATGCTGTGGATCGGCCTCGCCATCGCCGTCTGCATGCATGCCCTCGCCAATTTCCTCGTGTCGCTGCCCGATTCGCTGCCCGGCCACCCCAAGACGTTCGGCGATCTGCTGGGCGCGCCCGCGAGCTCGCCGCTGAACTTCATCGCGTTGCTGCTCTTCCCGTCGCTGCTCTACGTGGCCGGCGGATTCTCGTTGCTGAGCTACCTCTTCACGCGCCGCGAGAACATGAAGGAACGCGGGCACATCTTCACCACCGACACGTTCGTGATCCAGGAGGTGAACGCGTGAGCGAGATCCGCAATGAGCGGCTCATCGCCATCCGCCGGCCGCTCATCGCTCGGCACTCGCTTTCCCTCCGACTTGGTTGGAATTTGCCCTCGCGTGCGATTACACTGCGCTCCTACTTCCGTTTACTCGCCTCACCCCTCTCGCCATGTCATCCGTCAGTTCCGTCCCTGCTATTACGGTCCGGTCTCCGGCGCGTCGCGCTTCGCTTCTCCTCTCGCTCGTTCTCTTGTGGGGCGGCGTGATGCCGATGGCGGCGCAGGCGCGCACGGTGAGGGACGTGACGGTGAATCCCCTCGAGGCGCGCATGACGCGCGGAGAGTTCGTGCGGCAGGCGGTGATGGCGCTGCAGCTGCCGCTCTCACGTAGTCGAACGGTGCCGCTCGGCCGCGCGTCTGCCACGATACAGCCGTACGTGCAGACGGCGTACGAGAAGGGCGCGCTCGATGCCTTCGGGCCGGCAGCGATGAACATGGATGCCGCCGTCACGCGCGGCGAGGCGGTGTACTTCCTCGAGAAGTTGCTGGGATCGTCGACCGATGTATCGCAGGTGCGCGAGTTCGTCGACGTCGATGAGTCAACCGCCATGGGCAAGGCGATCGAGGCGGCGGTGTCGCGGCAGTGGCTCCAGCCCCAGAGCGGCGACACGTTCGGCATCCGCGAGACGTTCTCGCGCAAAGATGCGCTCCAGCTCATCCGCGCCGCCATCGACCAACCGGTGATCCGCGTGGCCGCGCCGGTGCGGCAGACCATCACCATCGACGTGCCGAAGACGCAGCCGAAGGCCAAGAAGACATCGCAGAAGGACTTGCCGAAGCAGGAGCTGCTCCAGCAGGTGTGGCGGATCCTCAACAACGACTACTACTACCACGACAAGGTGAATGCCGATACCGCCGCGTACAAGGCGGCCGAGGCGATGGCCGCGAGCGTGAACGACCCGTACACCGTGTTCATGCCGCCGCGCACGGCCAAGAATTTCGAAGATCGCCTGACGGGCGAGGTGACGGGTATCGGGGCGACGGTGGAGCAGAAGAAGGATGCCGCGAATCACCTCGTGCTCACCATCGTCGCGCCGCTGCGCGGATCGCCGGCCGAGAAAGCCGGTATCCAGGGCGGCGACGAGCTGCTCGAGGCGGACGGCGTCAAGCTCACCGATCTGCCGCTCGAGGACGCCGTGGATAAAGTGCGTGGCGCCAAGGGGACGACGGTGAAGCTGCTCATCCGCCGCGACGGCCAGGAGTTCCCGCTCGAAGTGCTGCGCGACACGGTGAAGATCCCCGAGATCGACGTGTCGTACAACGGCGACATCGCGGTGGTGCAGCTGATGCAGTTCGGGCAGATCACCGACGATAAGTTCCACGACACGATGGCCGAGGTGCAGGCCAAGAACCCCAAGGGCATCGTGCTCGACCTGCGCAATAATCCCGGCGGCTTCCTCCACACGGCCGGCGTAGTCCTCGGCACCATGCTGCCGAAGGGGACGCTCTTCGCCACGGTGAAGGTGAATGACGGCAGGGCGGAGAGCGACGCGACCGACACGGAACCCGTGCTGCATGCCGACGTACCGATGGTCGTGCTCATTAATAAGGGCTCCGCCAGCGCCTCCGAGCTCGTGGCCGGCGCGCTGCAGGATTACAAGCGCGCGACGATCGTCGGCGAGACGAGCTTCGGCAAGGGGTCGGTGCAGCGGAACTTCTCGTTCGACGACGGATCGAGCCTCAAGGTGACCATCGCCAAGTGGTACACGCCGAAAGACCGCGGCATCGACGGCCAGGGCATCACGCCCGACATCGTCGTGACGCAGGAGCCCGGCGGCCGCGACGATCCGCTGCTCAAGGCGCTCGAGATTCTCCGTTGAGCAGGATGGATTGGCAGGTCTTCGTGCGCCGACAAGCGATCCCACTGGCGCTGACATTCATCACGTTCTGTTCGATGTGGATTCTCCTCCACGGGGAAGTGTCGCTGCTGAACGCCTTCAATCCGTCGGATGCCATCCTGATCCGCATCCGCTGGACCGACGTGCTCGTGGGTTTGACGATCTACCTCAAGACGTCCATCGATTTCGCCATCTTCATCGCGCACCTCATGCGCACGAATCCCGGGTGGAAGAACCGCGTGGCTATCGAGTGCGGCACCGCGGCAGGCAACGCGCTCGGCACGCTGGTAGTGTTGGCTGTATGGAGTTTCTTCCGCGAAGTGGAATGGCTGATGGCGTTGATGGTGCTGCTCGCGTCGCTCGTGCTGCTGAAGATGGCGGAGGACGGACTGGAGCACGCGCAGGATGAAGATAGGCGATACCCGTTGGTCTTCCAGAAAATGGTGAATGCCTGCGAGTCCGTTCTCGAGCGCATCAACGCCCTCTTCGCGCCCGTCCTCGATCGCGTGATGCCGCACGCCACGCTCAATGCCAAGCCGCAGCCGAGCTGGTTCGCGCTGCTGTTCTTCTCCGGCACCGTGCCGTTCATCCTCGGTCTCGATGATTTCGCCGGCTACGTGCCGCTCTTCTCGGTGGTCAACGTCTACGGCTTCGCCATCGGCGTGCTGCTGGGCCACATGACATTGAATATCTGCCTGTTCCTGTCCCCCGAGACGACCATCCGCATCGTCAAGCAGCCCATCATCTCGTTCCTCGGCAGCCTCGCGTTCGTGGGGCTGGCGGTGTGGGGACTGTGGGAGGTGGGGAAGATCGTGATGGGAGCGTATGTGTGATGTGGGAAATTGAGTTTGTAGTTGGTAGTGAGTAGTGATTCGAAGTATGCAAGACAACATGCATTCCCCCTTGTGGAGAGCGGGCCTTCGGCCCGCGGTCGAGGATCGAAGGAGTGCATCCATGCCGGATATTCAATCCTCAGCATTCGAGACTCATGCTCAGGCACGCCGAAAAACCTCATTCCGCCTGAGGCTCCCTTACATGTTCGAGTAAAACTGCTTCTTCTTGTTCTGCCCGCGGTAGAACTCGCGCTTGAGCGCGCGGAGGCGCTGGAGGCGGCGGGTGAGGGGCTTCTTGAACGTCCCGCGCTCGCGGAGGAGCTTGAGCAGGCCGGATTTCTGCACCTGCTTCTTGAAGCGCTGCTGCAGACGGTCGTTCGTCTCCTCGCCTTTCTTGATCGCGTAAATAGCCATGAGCCGGTGGAGAGTAAGGGAGATCCGAGGTCTTTGCAAGTGATCCTGAGAAATTCGAAATTCGCAGCACGGAATTCGAAGGGATTTCGACTGTTGAATTTCGGATTTCGTGCTTCATTCTTGCTCAGAATCGGCCGTAATGCGTTGCTTGTCCTGCACGAATTCTCTATCATCCCTCCACTATGACTAAGAATTCCTATTCTGCTGAGCAGATACAAGTTTTGGAAGGACTCGAGCCGGTGCGCAAGCGCCCCGGCATGTACATCGGATCCACGGACCAGAGGGGATTGCACCACCTTGTCTACGAGATCGTCGACAACTCCATCGACGAGGCCATGGCCGGCCACGCCGATGCCATCACCGTGACGCTGCAGGACGACGGATCGGTGACGGTGGAGGACAACGGCCGCGGCATTCCGGTCGATCTGCACCCCACCACCAAGCGCCCGGCGCTCGAAGTAGTGCTCACGACGCTGCACGCGGGAGGCAAGTTCGGCGGCGACGCGAGCGGGTACAAAGTCTCCGGCGGGTTGCACGGCGTGGGGTCGTCGGTGGTGAACGCGCTCTCGGACTACATGCGCGCGGAGGTGCACCTCGACGGGCAGATCTACATGCAGGAGTACGCCCGCGGCAAGCCGCAGGCCGACATGAAGACCATCGGCAAGACCCATAAGCGCGGCACGATCATCACGTTCAAGCCCGACGCGAGCATCTTCGACACGACGGAATGGAGTCTCGACATCCTCATGACGCGCTTCCGCCAGCAGTCGTACCTCACGCGCGGCATCACGCTCGCGCTCATCGACGCGCGCAAGGATCGGCCGGCGGAGGATCAGCAGTACCCGCGCCTGTACCGTTTCCACTTCGAGGGCGGCATCGCGGCGTACGTCACGCACCTCAACGAATCCAAGGAGACCATCGGCGAGCCCATCTGGTTCGAGAAGGATCAGCCGGAAGGCTCCGTGGAAGTGGCGCTGCAGTACACGCAGACGTTTCAGGAGCACGTGGTGAGCTTCGCCAACAACATCCACACGGTGGAGGGCGGGCACCACCTCACGGGCTTCAAGGCCGCGCTCACGCGCACCATCAACGCCTACGCGCGCAGCAACGGCATCCTCAAAGAGAAGGACGAGAACCTCACGGCCGACGACGTGCGCGAGGGGCTGACGGCCGTGGTGTCCGTGCGATTGCGGGAGCCGCAGTTCGAAGGGCAGACGAAGGGTAAGCTCGGCAACGCCGAGATGAAAACGGCGGTGGAGTCTGTGGTGAACGAGAAGCTGGCCGAGTACATGGAGGAGCACCCCGCCGAGGCGAAGGACATCATTGCGAAGTGTCTCCTCGCCGCCCGCGCGCGCATGGCCGCCCGCGCCGCGCGCGACAGCGTGATCCGCAAGGGCGCGCTCGACGGCATGACGTTGCCGGGGAAACTGGCCGACTG
>CAZTYD010000061.1:0-6347 GCA_964618035.1 uncultured Candidatus Peribacteria bacterium | reverse complement strand
TCGGTCGGGTCATCGGGTATATGTGCAGGATCGTTGGGCACCACGTTCGCTCTGTGATTTCTTCTCAACAGGAGATGTGTGAGTTCCGAGCGAAACTGCGTGCCGTTCTCGAAGAGATTATTGTCGTGATTAGGAAGGGTTTGCAGAGAAGTGATTCTGTTCTTGATCCCGCTGAGAAGCGAGAGGTTGCTCGTTACGATACGAAGGTGATTATCGGTTTCGGCTACGGAGAACGGTTCGATTTCTCCCACGCGATCGCGCTTGGCCGCGTTGAGGAAGACGCCGTTAAATACTTCTCTCTCCCGAAGCAAATCTTGGTACTTGTCGTGCCAGTCAACCATGAGTTCCAGCAGATGGTGTGCAAGCGCTTCTTCTCTTCCGCGGATGGGTACTTTCTGAATGAAACGCAATGAGTTGATCTCATGGTAATCGCCAAGTTCGAGGGTATCGCGAACAACGGCGAGGTCTGTGAGTGTTGTGACATCGGGATCCAGCGGTGCCTTCAGTGGATCATCGATGCAGGGGCCGTAGGTATCGGATGCGTAGAGTGAGTACGCGGGAACTTTTCTGGTCATGGGAAGAGAGGAAGTGAAGTAAGAAATCTGCGAGGATTCCTCACATCAGCATCCGATCCGTCCGAAGGTAGAGAATGTAGAGTTTCATGGAGAGGGAGGGAGACGGCTTCGCGGCGTGGGCGGCAAGACTGTGTTGCTGGAAGAGGTGGAATGAGGCGTCGATCCCGCTACGCCGATCCATGCAAAAAACCCCGCGAGCGATGCGAGGGGTAATTCGGGAGAAAAGTGTGACTATGCAGTTACCCGCCCTCGCATCGATGGCATCATCATCTGCATCATGGTGCTGCCGGCGGAGCGGTGTAAGGTAGTCACGTCGAGATTGTAGCTGGATCCGATCAGGAGTCAATATTTCATTGCTTGGGTGAGAGGTCAGAAGTCAGGAGGCAGTATTATACTGGCCTCTGATTTCCGATTTCTGCCTTCTCCTCCCCAAACACTTCCTTCTCCGCCGCCCGCCTTGCTCTGGCAATCAATTCCGGATTCATCAGCGTGCCGACGCGCAGATCCGGCAGGCCGCTCTGGCGCACCCCGTAAATCTCGCCGGGGCCGCGGAGTTTCAGGTCGATCTCGGCCAGCTGGAAGCCGGAATCGTACTGTTCCATCGCCTTGAGCCGCGGGGAGTGCGCCATGCTCGCGGAACTCGAGAAGAGGAAGCAGTGGCTCCTATACTCCCCTCTGCCGACTCTGCCGCGCAGCTGGTGCAGCTGCGCGAGGCCGAAGCGTTCGGCGCCCTCGATGACGATGATGGTGGCGTTGGGGATGTCGATACCCACCTCGATCACCGACGTGGAGACGAGGATGTGCGAGTGCTCGTCGCGGAACTCCTGCATGATGCGCTGCTTCTCGGCCGGCTTCATGCGGCCGTGGAGCATGGCGATGGCGCGGTGCGGGAACGCTCGGCGCAGGCGCTCGACTTCCTGCTCCACGTTGCGCACCTCGTCGAGTTCCTCGCTCTCGGAGATGAGCGGGCAGATGACGAACACCTGCCTTCCCTCTCCGATCTGATGATCGATGAACAGCTCCACCGTCCTGCGGTCGTGCGGCGCCACCACTTTCGTCTCGATCTTCTGGCGGCGGCCCGGCTTCTCGATGAGCACCGAGAGATCGTGGTCGCCGAACGCGGTGAGCGCGAGCGTGCGCGGGATGGGCGTGGCCGTCATGGCCAGCACGTGCGGGCTCCCCTTCTCGCGCAGGCGCTCGCGCTGCAACACGCCGAAGCGGTGCTGCTCGTCGATGATGACGAGGCGCAGGTCCTTGAACCGCACGGTGTCCTCGATGAGCGCGTGCGTCCCCACGATCACGTCGACGGTGCCCGCCGCGAGGCGCTTCTTGATGTCGTCGGCCTCCGATCGTACCGTTGAACCGGTCAGGAGGGACACGGTCGGCAGCGGGAAATCCGCGCTGCCCGCAAACGGTTGCTTCTGCATGAACGCGTGGAAGTTCAGCAGCAACCGCGCGATGCTCTCGGCATGCTGCCGCGCGAGCACTTCGGTCGGCACCATGAGCGCCGACTGCCCGCCGGCGTGAATGGTATTCGCGACGATGGCGACGGCCACAAGCGTCTTGCCCGAGCCCACGTCGCCTTCGAGCAGCCGCGACATGGGAATGTCCTTCTCCATGTCGCGCAGAATTTCGTAGATGGCGATCCGCTGGCTGTCGGTGGGCGTGAACTTGAGCGAGGCGAAGAACGCGCGGATGAGCTCCACGTTCATCGGCGTCTTCAGGCGATCCTGCGTGACGCCCTGCCAGCTCTTCTTCCGCTCCATCGCCTGCAGCTGCATCTCGTACATCTTCTCGAACTCCATGCGCTCGAGCGCGCGCTGCACTTCCTCCGGCTTTTCGGGAAAGTGGAGCGCGCGGATGGCCGCGGCGCGCGAGAGCAGGTTCTCCTGCTCCACCACGTCGGTCGGGAGCGTCTCGCGGAATTCATCGATTGCACCCTTTACGAGCGTCATCTTCTCGCGCAGCCACTTGGTGTTCACGGGTTCGTGCTGCGGGTAGATTGGCACGAGGCGGCCGGCATGCACGAGCGGCTTCGCGCCGCTCCGCTCGAACTGCGGGCTCTGCAGCTGGATCTTGTAGCCGTTCTCCACCAGCTTGCCCGTCAGCACCACTTCATCCCCTTCCTTCAGCATGCGCAGTATGTGCGGCTGGTTGAACCAGATCACCTCGCACGTGTCGCCGTCGCCGTCGATGAAGACGCCCGTCACGAGTTTCTTCCCCTTCTTCGTCCGTACGAGTTTCAGCATGTCCACTGTCCCGCGCAGCGACACCTTCGCGTCGAGCGGTGCCGTCGCGATGGTCTGCATCTGGCTCAAATCCTCGTGCGCGCGCGGCAGGTACAGCAGCAGATCCTCCACCGTCTCGATCTCCAGATCCCGCAGCGCGTCGATGTACGGTTGCGTGGTTCTGAGGAGCGACGCCGTGAGTGGAGCGGTGAGACGCATGGGAACTGAAGCTGGAATCTCGAGTCTTGAATCTGGAAGACGAGTGTATCAAGATTCAAGACGCAGGACTCAAGATTCACGCCCGAAGAATCCTTTCCGATTGAGACAAGCAAGAGTACCCTGCATGTCATCCTATGGCCGATCTCCTCACCTCCATCGAGCAGCACGCAAATCTCCCCGAAGAGGAACAGAAGCATGCCGGCCAAGCCATCGCCGGCGCGATGCGGAAGGAGCATGAGGAGTTCATGCTGAAGCTGGTGCAGCTGGCCGACGCGGGCGAGATCAATCTGATCCATCCGGAGAGTTTCCTGACGCATTTGTACACGGAGCTCGGCGACGCCGAGAAACGGAAGGTCGATCAAGCGCTCCCGAACATCGTCGATCAGGCGCGACACATCGTCGACTTCTACCGATCGACGCAGACGCCCAACAGCAGTCCCCAGCTGGAGACGATGGTGGAGCACCTGTGGCAGATGAAGGAGCGGGTGGAGAAGGAGTGCGGGGATGTGTTCAAGATTTGAGGGGATGGAGCATCCTCTTCGTCGGGAGCAGGCATACTTGCCCGCGGTTGGCGATCATCCACGAGAGTCAATCTCTTCATTGCTCATCCAGTGGATCCGCTCATCTCTTTTCCACGTGCAGGTTATCCTAAAGACAACCAGTGAATTCGCTCATCGTGGCGCCACCATGTTGTCTGCCGCTTGGCGTACTGGCGCGTCTTGCGGATGATGATGTCGGCCAGCTCTTCGCGCGACATCGATTCCGGGTTCTGCAGCCACCCGGCGATCTCGCGGTAGCCCGTGCTCTTCATGCCGGGTGCATCGATGCTCACTCCCCGCTCGAGCAAGTTCTCCACTTCGTCGATCCACCCTGCATCGAGCATCGCGGTCGTCCGTTCCTCGATGCGGCGGTCCAATGCCGCCTTCGGCTGATGGATGCCGAAGACGAGGGTGTCGTACCGCGACTCCCCTTTCTTCTTCACGGTCGACGGCTTGTCGTTCGTCAGTCGCGCGAGCTCGGTGGCGCGCACGACGTACGGCTTGTTGCGATGATGGAATGCGTGGGCAGTGTCCGGATCGATCGATGTCAGCTGCCGGTGGAGCGCCACTCCCCCGTCGCGGTCGTACTCTTCTTCGATCGATCTCCTGAGATCCGGATCGGATGGCAGCGGCTGAAGATTATCCATGACTGCGCTGATGTACAGCATCGACCCACCCACGAGCAGCGGCACGTTGCCGCGCGCGAGTATGTCTTCGATGCATCGCTCGGCGCGTTCCTTGAACCACGCCGCGGTCACGTCTTCCCGCGGATCGAGTACGTCGAGGAGGTGGTGCGGGATCTTGTCCATCTCCGCTTCGCGGATCTTCGCCGTGCCGATGTCCATGCCGCGGTAGAGCTGCCGAGAATCGGCGTTCACGATCTCGGCGCCGCTGCGCCACTCGGCGAAATCCTCCTTCAGTTCCCTGTCGACGTACTGCGCGACGCGGATGGAAAACGACGTCTTGCCGCTGGCCGTCGGGCCGAGGATCACGATGAGCGGACGCTGCGCTCGCAGCACGCGGTCGCGCACGATCAGCCGCCAATCGAGCTCTTCGATTGTTAATGAATCTTTACTTTTACCCTTCCCCGATAATCCATTTCGTTTCATAGATATAGAAGAAGTGACGAATCTGACTCACATGCACATCTGAACCACGCTATACTACTGATGAATCGAAACAAATTATCAATTCTCCATTCTCAATTTTCAATTATCAATTCTCCACTCCCTATGCACCCCGCCATCCAATCCCTCTCCCAGCAAATTTCCCGCGGCCACGTGAGCCCGATGAACTTCGTGATCCCGACCGTCATCGAGAAGACGCAGTTCGGCGAGCGCGTGTACGACATCTACTCGCGCCTGCTCGAGGAACGCATCGTGTTCCTCGGCACGGCCATCAACGACGACGTCGCCAACTCGATCATCGCGCAGCTGCTCTTTCTGGAGAAGGAAGACGCGAAGAAGGACATCACGCTCTACGTGAACTCCCCCGGCGGGCAGGTGACGAGCACGCTCGCCATGTACGATACGATGCAGCTGGTGCAGCCGGACGTGTCGACGGTGTGTCTGGGCATGGCGGCCTCCGGCGGCGCGATCATCCTGCTCGGCGGCAAGAAGGGCAAGCGCTTCGCGCTCCCCCACTCCGAGATCATGATCCACCAGCCGCTCGGCGGCACGGAGGGCCAGGCGACCGACATCGCCATCCACGCGGAGCACATCATCAAGACGAAGGACCTCCTCAACGAGATGATCGCCAAGCACACCGGCCAGAAGATCGAGAAGGTGAAGATCGACACCGAGCGCGACAAGTTCATGATGGCGCAGGAAGCGCTGGCGTACGGGATCGTCGACAAGATCATCGGGTCGGCGGCCAAGTGAGAGACGAAGCGCGAAGTACGAATTACGAAGTACGAATAAGGCGTACTTCGTAATTCGATAGTCGTAATTCGGTTCAAGCTTCTGTATTTTGCCCCTATGTTTGAGCTTCTCTCCGAAAGCCCCCTCGGCCGTCGCGGCCGGCTGCACACGGCGCACGGCGTCGTTGAGTCGCCGTTCTTCATGCCGGTGGGGACGGGGGCGGCGATGCGCGGCATTTCCCTGCCGGATGTGGAGGAGTTGGGCGCGCAGATTCTCCTCTGTAACACGTACCATCTGCACCTGCGACCGGGCGAGGACATCGTGGCCGAGGCGGGCGGGCTGCACGGTTTTGCCGGATGGAATAAGCCCATCCTCACCGATTCCGGCGGCTATCAAGTATTTTCGCTGCGCGGCATCAGCAGGATCACCGACGAGGGGGTGAAATTCCAGTCGCACATCAACGGCGACCTGCACTTCATCGGGCCGGAAGAGGCGATGCGCATTCAGCACAAACTCGGCGCCGACATCATCATGGCGTTCGATCACTGCCCTCCCTCCACGGCCAAGCGGAGCGAGATCGTCGCGGCGGTGGATCGCACGTTGCGGTGGGCGGTGCGGTGCAAGGAGGAACATGAGCGATTGAAGGCAGGAAGGGCAGAAAAGGCAGAAAGGGCAGGAAGGGACACTGATAAGAATTCACCTTCCTCCCCTCTCTTATTCGGCATCGTGCAGGGCGGTTTGGAGCGCGACCTGCGCATCAAGTGCGCCGAGGAGCTCATCGCCATCGGGTTCGACGGCTATGCCATCGGTGGGCTCGCCGTGGGCGAGACGCCCGACGAGATGTTCTCGGTACTCGATACCGTGCTGCCGGTGCTGCCGCGGGATCACGCGCGCTACTTGATGGGCGTGGGGCGCATCGGCCAGATG
>CAZTYD010000060.1:2247-6359 GCA_964618035.1 uncultured Candidatus Peribacteria bacterium | reverse complement strand
AAATCCATCTCCACGTGCTTGCACGTCGCGTCGTTCCAGTTGGAACACTTGAGCGAGCGCGTGGCGTCACTCGGTTCCAGGCTCTTCCAGAACTCGTCGGCCAGCGTGTTCATCCGCTCGAGCAGCGCGCGCGCATTCTCCATCGATTCCCACATCTGCGACATCTGCGCCGGCGTGATGGGTGCGGGCGCCGGCATCGTCTTGGGCTTCGACACCGTCTGCACCTCCGGCATCTTCTGCAGCACGATGCCCTTCAGGCTCGGCACCGGTGGCAACGACGGCAGGCGCAGGGCATCCTTCTCGCCCTTCGTCAGATCCTCGCCCGCCGGCGGCGGCGTGGGGAAGGCGAGCCGCAGCTGCACGGGCTTGAGTACCGGCAGCTTCACGGAGTTCTTGAGGAGCTTGAGCGTCGAGAGATCGAGCACGAAATCCTTGTCGTCCGCCGGCGGGCACACCATGGGCAGGCCGCGTCCGGGGAAGCACGAGGGCGTGCCGGCGAGGAACACCGGCGGGCTCGGCAGCAGCGAGTAGACGGGCGTGGTGTAGCGGTCGTTGCGGCACCAGGGTTCGTTGGTGTCGTCGTGCAGCCGCACGTACTCGGCCTGCACCTCGCGCCACTTGGTCTTGAGACCCAAGCGCAGCGCGCGGTTCTTCAAAAACGCCTTGTACGCTTCCAAATTGTTCTTCACCCACGTGCTCACCTCCAGCAGCACCGCCTGCTGATGCGAGACGATGCCGCCGACGTACTGCGGCAGCTCCGAGCGCAGCGCGCGGAGCGATTCCGCCGCCGCCGCGTAGTCGTCGAGCTTCGCGAGGAACGTCTTCACCTCCGGCGGCGCCACGTCGTCGCACGTCTTGGCGGCATCGTTCTCCTTCGGCGGGTTCTTGATGTACTCGGTCTGCAGTGCCCACGCGCACCACCGTTCGCGCAGCGCGCGGAGCTCCACGGCCGAGAGCTGCGGCACCACCACGGGCACCGGTTCTTCCTCGATGGTCAGCAGCAGCGAATCCTGCAGGTACGCGGCCACCTGCCCGAGCAGGTCGTCTTCGGCCTTTACCTGTACGTCGATCGACTTCATGCGCGGATCGCCCGCTTTCGCGGCTGCCACGGCGGGGTTCGTCTCCACCGCCTGCGCCAGCTTGCCGGTGAGGGCCGACGTGGCCGGCAGCTTCAGGCGCACGGTGGGCGCCGAGAGCAGGCGCGTGGCCTGCGTCTCCAGTTCCTGCCACCACCGCGTCAGCTGTCGCGTGTTGCCGTAATCCGACGGCACCGCCGGCGGCGCAGGGGCGAGTTCGGTGAACACGCTGTCGTCGAACGCACGCACGGTGCTCGTGCGGGCGAGGGGTTGCGCCGGCGTCTTCTGGTTCGCCGCGACGATGGACGTGGTGTCGAGGTTCAGCAGCGCGCGGTTCAGGTCGTTCTTCTCTTTCTTCTCAAAACCCTTCTCGCTGAGGAGCGAGAGCGTGTCGCTGAGGTTGGGGTACCACAAATGGTTCGCGTCGTCGGCGTACGCCGGATCACGGTTCGTGCGCGGAAGGTCGGTGGCGCCGGCTTGTTTGTACGTGGCCTTGCCCTTCTGGCTCTCCTTCAGCGTGTTCTTCGCAAATGGGAAGTTGATGACGCAGCGGTAGTCCTTTGGCTGCAACGGCGTCCACTTCGTGTCGAACTCGCGGTAGAACCCGTAGCACGCCACGGGCATCTGGATCGGCGCGGTTTTGCCCGCGTTCGTGCTGGAGGCGAGCAGGTCGTTCGGTATCTCCGTGAGCTTGTCGCGGATGCTCTGCGCGTTGTAGAAGCGGAAGAAGGATCCGTACGGCATGTAGCTGAGTTGCCCGGGCATGCGCGGCTTGTCGCCCCATTTCGTGCCGAGCGCGGGCGGCGTGTACACGCACTTGTCGTTCGGGGCTTTAAGCGCGCCGAAGGGAATGTACTTCCCTTCGCAGCGACATTCCTCGCCTTTGCAGATGCGGCAGTTTGTCCACTGCGTTTCATTCACCCACTCGTCGGTGCAGGTCCACTTTGGCGCATAGTGCCAGCAGCCGAGGAACACGCCATCCACGATCAGCGGATCATGACAGTCCATCCACGTGAAGGCCGGATCATTCAACTGAGAGCAGAACTGATTGCACGACTGCGGCGAGAGATCGCCGCTGGCGCTGCCAGGAATGGCCGGCGCGCCCGTGCCGGAGCCAGGGCCATTGCGCGCGCTACTCGCGGAGCTCGACGCTCCCGACGTATTGTTTCCGTTGAAGTTGAACCGCCACTTACACGGCGGATCTTCGAAAACAGGATAATCCACCCAGCGGATGTTGCCCGTCCACGTCTCGATCTTGCGCACGCGGTTGCCGTTGCGTTCGTCGCGCACCATGGGCTTGCAGGCGGTGCTGAAGCCGACGGTGGTGTCGGGGAACAGGAAGCCGTTTTTCGCTGCGCCGCCTGTCTCAATCCGTTTCGCAAGGCCCGATCGCACATTGCCTGTCACATCGCCCTGGCGGCCGGGCACGCCTGTCACCTTCGCAATTTTACCGTTCTCATTCTTGGCCTTCGCCTACACGCTCTCGTTGGTATTCCACCCGCCGCACTGCGCCTCTTTGTCGAGGAACTGCGCGATCTTCCCGGTCGCGGGCTGCACTTGTTCCTGGATCTGCTGAAAGTTCGTTGGGTTTGCGGGGACAATGAGCGTCGAGGCGGTTGCTTGTGCAGCGGCGAACAGGAGCGCTGCGCCCAGGATTCCCAGCGGAAGAAGCCGATGGCTGGTGTGGGTTATAGGTATCATCTGAGTATACCAGAATAACCGCAGCCACTACAGCAGAACGCAGTATCGGACGCTGACTGTAATTGACAAAAAAATATTTTATTTTCCTTCGCTATAAATCGGGTGTTCCTGCGGTGGCTGTGCCGCTGTCTCACGTCGCCCATTGTATTCCTGTGCTCCAGCTGCCAATGGCTTGATACCTAGGCCTGGTTGATACGTTGCTTGACTGGGAAGAGTCGCCCCCTGAGGCGAGATAAGTAGCTCATGTATGAGGCAACGTGCCGTCCTGGGGTCCAATTCCTCCCGAGCAGCTGCGTTCTGGATATCCCTATGCAATTCCGCTGCCTCTGCTGCAGTCGTAGGGTTGACAGGTTGAGCGATCAGTGACACGACGCGATCTTCAAGCTCGGATCTCATAGATCATCGAGGAAAATATTGAGTGAAGCCAACGTAACACGGCGTCACAGCCAGCCAATTATTCTCAGGAGAAAACTATTGCTTTCTCTTTCTTCAGAGCAAAAAAAGAAAGAGCTGCTGCAGAGCGTTGTGTTGATCTGATGATATGAATAATTATATGAGACAATATTTTCGAAAAAAAGATAACACCATCTGCTTGTCCGCCGCCAAAATGGGTGTACAACTGTTCACGTTCATTGATCCATCGTGTCGGCCGGCCGACGACAGAGCTCTGATCAAGCTCACGACAGCACTCAGTGACATCCTTTACTTCCATTTCCCCTCAGAGACATGTTCTCCTTCAATCGGGTTCACATCATCGGCTACCAGACACAGCCAGTGCAGGTGCGCAAGACGCCGGGCGGTTCCAGCGTCACGGATCTCAATTTAGTCGTTCCCTACCGTTTCCGCTCCGACAGCGGCGAGATGCTCGACGGCAAGGGCTTCCACGTCGTCACCCTGTGGGGCCCCATGGCCGACGTGGCCGAGAAGTACGTGCGGCCCGGCAGCCAGCTCTTCATTGCCGGCCGCCTGCAGACCGACAGCTGGGAAGACGCGCAGTCCGGCGAGAAGCGCTCCAAGACCAAGATCATCGGCCTCGACATGATCATGCTCGACCCGAAAGACGGCCAACTGCCGGCGCCGTCGGCCTCATCGCTCTCGTCGCTCATCAACCAGGCGCAGGTGATCGGCAACGTCACCCGCGACCCCGAAATGCGCACCACCACGAGCGGCCAGCAGGTGCTCTCGATCGGCGTGGCCACCAACGAGCGCTGGAAGGATCGCGGCACCAACGAAGACAAGGAGCGCACCGAATTCCACAACATCGTGGTGTGGGGCGCGCTTGCCCAAGACGTCGCAAACGGCGTGAAGAAAGGCAACCGCGTCTTCGTCTCGGGC
>CAZTYD010000060.1:0-2237 GCA_964618035.1 uncultured Candidatus Peribacteria bacterium | reverse complement strand
ACGCGCAGCTGGGAGACCAAGGAAGGCCAGAAGCGCGACACCACCGAGATCGTCGCCGACTCGCTCTCGCTCCTCGGCACGCGCAAGGCGCAGGCCGACAGCTCCATTCAATCGAACGGCGCTGCTTCTTCCTCGTTCAATCAGTCCGCCGCGCCCGCCGATTTCAACCAGGCGCCCGTCGAGATTCCGGAGATCACCTACGCATCCGAGATCAAGGTGGAGGATCTGCCGTTCTGATCCATTGATTCGTTCTCAAAAAAGCCCGGCGGTGCCGGGCTTTTTTGCTAAGCAGTAGCGCTTGGCGGAATGCTACTGCCGTATTTTGCTCGGTAGTAATCCGTGACGGTCTTGAGATCAGTTTGGGAAAGTGATTCCAGCAATTTTGGAACCGTGCTATTCTGAAGAAGGTCTCGCATTTCAGCGACACTGGGAACGCCCGCGATATTTGCGAGGATCTCGTCAGCCGTTCCTCGGGCCACGTTCGTTTGAGCGGCTTCGGGTGGGTGATGGCGGATGGTGTGATCCTGCATAGCTGAGGTATGCGGTGTGAGAAGAAAGTCGCTATCTGAAATATTAGTATGCATACAGGATTGGACGGGAGTCCGGTACGGACTAAAGCCGGATAACTCGTCATTCTACCCTCCCTATGGTGAAGTCAATTATTTCGCATGCGAGGTGACGATTTTTCCATCGGATCCGTACAAGCGCATCTCAATAGTCGCGATCCGCGGCACCGCTTCGCGGATCTTCTTCGTGATCTCCACGATGTTCTCGAACGTGCCGCCGCCCACGTTCAGCAGGAAGTTCGCGTGCTTCTCGCTCACCTGGATGCCGCCCATGGTGAGGCCGCGCAGTCCTGCTTTCTCGATCAATTGCCACGCGGGCGTGCCGTCGGGCAGCGACTTGAAGCAGGACCCTGCCGTCTTCACATGCGGCTGCGTCTCGATGCGCCGCTGCAGCAGCCGTTCGATTTCCGCCTTGATCGCGCTTGGCTCGCCGCGAGGGACGTCGAGCGTGGCCGACCAGATGAGAGGAGCTTGTAGCTGGTAGCTGGTAGGTGGTAGGTGGCGGTCCGAGAGATCTTTGAAGAGACTCTCGCGGTACCGAAACCGACATTCTTCTCTCGTCAGCGTCTTCCATTCTCCATCCGCGAATACCGTGACATCTCTCACGAATGAATCGATCCAGATGCCCTTCGCGCCCTGCCCCGCGTTGCCGAAGATCGCGCCGCCGAGCGTGCCGGGAATGCCGGTGAGCGCCGAGAGGTCGAGACCCGATACGGCGAGTTCGTTGACCAGCATCGCGAGATTCTTGCCGGACTCAGCGGTGACGAGCTTGTAGCTGGTAGCTTGTAGCTGGTAGGCATCGCTGATGGTGGTTGTACTTGCCTTGATGCGCACGACCAATGCGTCGACGGTGCCTTCGGTGAAGACGGTGTTGGATCCTGAGCCGAGCACGATCAGCGGAACGTTCTTCTCCCGCGCGAACGCGTACGCCTGTTCTACGTCTTCCTTCGTCGCGAGCTCGGCGAAGTAGCGCGCGCTGCCGCCGATGCGCATGGTGGTCTTGGGGCCGAGGGGGATGTGCTCCTGAATCTGCATGGGAAGATAGTAGCGGAAATTTGCTTCCCGGAGAGCGGGCCTTCGGCCCGCGGACGTTTTCTGGACTAGAGACACATCCTCACTCTCTTCAGCCGTCCCATTGCCTGTTCCTTCCCCACTCCCGCCGCTACCTCGTACGCGCCGGGGCTGAACTCCCGCCCCGTCACCGCCGCGCGCAAGACCCACAGAAGTTGACCGCGCTTGAAGCCGGATGCTTCAAGCGATTGATCAATCGCTTCCTTCAATCGGTCCGTCGTCCATTCCTTCTCATGAATCGGTTCGAGCGTCTGCAGCAGGAGATCGAGGATTGATGGAAGAATATCCGCCGATACCTTCTGCTTCGCATTCAGAATTACGTCCATCTTCACCGCCGGTTCCTCGTAGAAGTACGAGAGCATGTCGGGGGCTTCGTGGAAGAAGGTGATGCGCTCCTGGATCAGCGCGGCGCGTTCCGAGAACTGCGGATCGGTCAGTGCGGCTTCGTACCGTGCACCCACGTCTTCGCGGATGCGCGCGGCGAATTCCTCCGTCGGCAGTTTGCGCATCCACTGCCCCTGCAGCCAGTCGAGCTTCTCGGTGTCGAAGATCGCGCCGGCCTTCTGCGCGCGGTCGAGCGAGAATTGATCGATCAATTCC
>CAZTYD010000059.1:0-6388 GCA_964618035.1 uncultured Candidatus Peribacteria bacterium | reverse complement strand
CGCTGAATGCGCTGCTTGTCTTCGCTGCGGTGTACTTGCTGCTCAAGCGTAAAGGCATTGCGGCCGCGACGGCGATTCTCTTCGCGGTGCATCCGCTCCATACCGAGGCGGTCCTGTGGGCGGCATCGCGCAAGGATCTCCTCAGTACGTTCTTCTTCCTCGGCTCCCTCTGCGCGTACCTCTCCTGGCGCGACCGCGAGGATTATGGGTTATATCTGCTCAGCATCGTTCTGTTCGCCCTCGGCCTGCTCTCGAAGGTCACCGTCATCATGCTGCCGGTCGTGCTGCTGATGATCGACTGGAAGCGGCAGCGCCCGATGCTGCACGCCATGCGCGAGAAGTGGCCCTTCTGGCTCTTCGCCGTCGTCTTCGGCGTCGTCGCGCTCTTCGGCAAGCGCGAGGTGCTCGCCTCGTCGGGCGCGTGGACGAACCTGCTCCTCGCCTGCAAGAGCACGCTCTTCTACCTGTGGCACATTTTCTTCCCGGTGGGGTTCACGGTGCTGTATCCGCAGCTCACGCCGGTGACGCTCCTCTCGTGGGAGTTCGCGCTGCCGGTTCTCGCGCTCCTCTCGATTATTGCCTTGATCGTCGGCTGCCTGCGACGCTTGCCGATCGTGTCGTTCTGCCTGGCGTTCTTCCTCGTCACGCTCGTGCCGAATTTCACGAACTTCGTGAAGGCGGGAGTCACGTACGTCGCATCCGACCGCTACGCGTACATCCCGAGCATCGGCATCTTCCTGCTCGTCGCCGTCGCCGCGTCGCACCTGTACCAGCGGCGGCCGTTCGGGGCGGCGGGCGCGCGAGTGATGGATCTGCTCGTCGTGTGCGTGTTCGTGGGGCTCGTGGGCATCGCGCGCACGCAGGCGCAGACGTGGCGAGACAGCGAGTCGCTGTACCGCCACGCGCTCTCCATCGTCCCGTCGGCCGTGGCGTACAACAACTTGGGCGATTTCCTCATGAAGACCGATCGCGCGGAGGAGGCGAAAGGCTACTTCCAGGCCGCCATCTCGCTCGATCCCTCGTACCAGTACGCGTACAACAACCTCGGGAACTACGAGCGCGAGCGCGGCGATTACGATGCGGCCATGCGTATCTACCGTCAGGCCATTCGGATGCTCGGCGAGGGACCGGTGCGCGACATTGAGTACCTGGCGCCGTACTACTACCTGGGCGAGGTGCTCGAGCTGACGGGCAAGACCGACGAGGCGCTGCGGCAGTTCGAGGCGGCCGTGCGGCGCGCCCCCGATCGCGCCGAGCCGTACTACAACCTGGGTCTACAGTACGAGAAGCTCGACCGCGTTGATGAGGCTGTCGATGCGTACCGCAAGGCGGTGCGATTCGATGCCGGCTACGTGCCGGCGCAGTATCATCTTGCCGGTCTGCTCGCACAGCAGGGAAAACTGAAGGAGGCCGAGGCTGCGCTGGAAGAGGTGGTGAAGGTGAATCCCGGCTACGAGGAGGCGATGAAGCACCTGCAGAATATCCGGGCGATGGAGCGGTGATGCGGCGCCCGGTCCGTGGCGATGCTTTTCATCGCGTGCTCCATCGTTCATGATGAGCGCATGCCGGGGTGGCGAAATGGCAGACGCATCAGCCTTAGGAGCTGACGGGAGCAATCCCATGGAGGTTCAAGTCCTCTCCCCGGCACCACGTAAAGCGCCTTCGGCGCCACGTGGCGCAGCCAGCCGCTTCGGAGCACAGGTAACTTCCATGCGCGCTTTGCGTGTCGCGTGGGCGCGTAGCGCCTTTACGCGACTTCAACGCCAATGGGTAAGCCCCTCTATTTCCCTCATTCCCAGCCTTGCTACAGCAGAGGATGGCTTCAATGTACCTTGCTCATTTTCTTCGGAAAGATCGCTGTACGCTTCTTTTGCCTCATGAATCAGAATTGCTCAAAAACGCGAAATTTGCTATAATATAGAGAAATACCCATATCCCATGCCTATGTCCGATCCCGTCTCTGCACCCCCTGTCATTCCCGACGGCGACGCCCTCTACCGCCAGATCATGGGTGGCATCGAACCGGATCTGCTGCCCGAGACGATCGGCGTGCTGAAAGAGAAGTACGTCGGCGAGACGCCCGAACAGGCTCAAGAACGCGCGGCTCGCTACGAGAAGGCATTCGCGGAGTACGACCGGCAGTACGCGGCCTTCATGGAGCGGATGGAAACGGCGGTGCGCGCGTACGAGCATGCGGCTGTCGCATCGATCGAGCGGGAGGACCGCACGGACGAGGATGCGCAGATGCAGGATCTTGAATCCGCCATTTCCGCCGCGTAACCATGCGTACCTTTCATACGTCCGTTGATCCCCTCTCGCTGCGCGAGCATCGGTTGATCTTTGATCAGCCGGAGGCTCCAAGGCCGCCCGCTCCATCAGCCGAGGCTCCCGCCAACCGGCCGACGGAAGGGGCAGATGCCCAGAAATCACCCGAAGAGCAAGCGGCTGCGCGCATGGATCGGGCGCAGGCAGACGTAGCGAGGCTGCGCGGGAACGTGGCGGATATCCAGCGCCGCATCGAAGATGTGCGCAGTCAAGTTCGCCCGGGCAGAAGGCTGGGTCCGGACAGGCAGAGGAAGCTCAATGAGCTGCAGGCGGAACCCCGGACGGCGCAGGAGGAACTTGCGCAGAAGGAGCGCGACGCCCGACAGGATCAGCCGAAAGTCGCCCGGACGGTCGGCGAGGCGAGCATGCAGGAAATGAACGCCGCGATCAGCGATTTCAAGAATGCCAGGGGCCCCGATGGCAAACTGGACACAGGGAAGGCCTTCGCCGCCGCCATGCGATTGCTGGCCGCCGTGATGGCGACGCTCAAGAACATCGGCCAGTGGAATAAGCCGGTCGACGCGGCACCGAAGGCGGCGCCGGGAGCAGGGGCGGATGGGAAGGGGAAGGAGGGGGCCGAAGCGCCAACATCCGTCGAGAAGTTCCAGAAGTACCTGAAGGAAGGCAAGGCGTATGAAGATCAGCCTATTGGCCCGCCATCAACGTACGAGAAGTTGGAGGCATTGCAGAGAAAAGTGATCGATGGCACGAGCCCCGGTCCCAAGCAGAAGCTTGATACCAGTCTTGCGACCGATGGTCGAAGATTCGCCGTCGCCAAATCAGCGGCTGATGCGGCGCTCAATAATGCGCGAGTGTTACCCGAGACCACTCCAGCTGAAAAGAAGACGAAGGCGGACGCGATCGAGGATGCGACGAAGAAGGTGAAAGAGGCGGAAGAAAAGCTGAAGACGCACGAGGAAGAAAAGAAGAAGGCGCAAGCGGAGTTAGAGGCTATCAAGAAGGAACATGATGACCTGAAGAGCGTCATTGAGACCAAACAGAATGAGGCGAAGGGATTGAAGACGAAATTCGACGATCTCCAATCGAAGTTAACCATCGATCCGGCGACACTGGAGGACGACACGGATCGCAAGGCTCTTGCGGCGCTGATATTCCTGGCAAACCTGACGGTTAAGGCGAGTGACTCGCTCGAATCTCCGGAAGTGGAGAAGGATATTGATCGAGGCCAATTCAACGAATTGAAGGCGGCATTGCAAAAGCACGGCATTCTCACGCCGACTGATGGGCAAAGTGCTCTGGGTCTCCAGCAGAAGCAGACCGACCCATCCAAGCTCACCATCGAGAAGCCCGATGTATTCCTCGACGCCGCGACGAAGCTGCACGCGAAGTGGGTGGAGAAGAAGCCTACCGCCTAATGTTCATGGCATCCCTGCCTTTCGATCCGCGGCCTTGCGATAGCTCCAGGGAAAGGCGCTTGCTCTTCCACGAGGCACCGCGCCCGCCGGAAGCACAGCCGGAAATACAGCCGTTGGCGGAATGGAAGGAAGCGAATGAGGCGGCGGAACAGGGCTCCGCCGAGCGCGAGCGGCAAGCGGAGCGGGATACTCGGCAGAAGCGTGACCGCGTCGACAGCGCGGGGAAGGCGTTCGAGAATGACATGCTCGAAAATATCCCCGCCGATTTGCGCGCGCAGTTCAAGCGGGAATTCGACGGCATCGCCAATCCGCAACTGAAGCGACGCATGGCCGTCGTGCTCGCTTCCACCGGAGCGACGTACGAGGACAAGCGCGATCTGATCCGCCTGGCGACCAAGCTCTCTCCCCTGTCGCAGTCCGACTACAATGCGGTGCGCCGCGCAGCGACGAGCGCGGAGGGGCCGGATCGCATGCCGCCGGCGCTGCAGGGGCACCTTCGGGTCCTGGGCGTCACTGGTCTGGATCTGCGGAACATGCATCAGATGCCCTTCTTCCTCCAGCAGGAGGCGCAGGATCTGACGCAGGGAGTGACGGAACGATCCATCGCCGACGGGAAGGCGATGATCGAAGGAGTATCCGACAAGGAGATCCCTCAGGAGATGCGCGATTTCTACGCGTCGCTCCTCGCGGGGGCTGACGCACGAACGCAGGCACAGCTCCACCTGCTCATCAGCCGTATTGGAGATCTGCCGGCCGAGGCGCAGCGGGCGATCTTCGCCATTGCCAAGGTGCCGGAATCGGCTCCGGTCGTGCTGCGCGATCACGCTGGGCAGGCGGCGCTCATCCGCGCGCGGATGCCCGAACTTGGCCCCGCGAGCCTCGCGCTCATCCGCCGGTTCCCGGACGATGGTACCAGCACGCTCCTGCCGGAGCCGGATCGAACGAACGCGCGCTCATCCACAGCCGATGCACGCACGCCGTGGGAGGCCGGCAATGCCGCCTACGTTCAGAAAATGCACGCACGCACGCGCCACGCGCCAGCCGTCGCTCCGCAGCCGCAGGACGACCTCAACGTGAATTTCTCGGTGGAGCGGCACCAGGAGGTGGAACAGACGGAGCGCGAGTACGAGGGGACGGAGAAAGACATGGACGCCGAGTACAAGCGGCGCGACGGCATTGTCGCCGAGGTGAACAAGGCGATCGGCCAGGAATCCATCCAGGGGAATCGCAGGATCGGTCAGGCGATCCTCAGCCACGATACCCTGATGATGACGGTGAACTCGGAGCGCGCCGGCGTGGTCGTGAAGAGATCCTTGGAGGCGCGCGGCCTTTCCTTCGACGCAGACGGGCCCTTCAGCTTCCGGCTGCGGATGGTCGATCCGTCGCACTACAGAAGCGCCGAGGCGTTCAAGGCGTTCATAGACTCGTTTGAGGAAATGCCGCAGTCGCTTGTGCGGAAGAAAGCGGCCCCATCGGCGCCAGACCATCCGACGCAGGCTGCTCCCGTGATCAAGGCAAAGTCCGAACCGGATCCAACGGTCCGCGCTCCTTCGGCGCCACAATCCAGAGTGGCCGTACAGAGAGACGCATCGAATCAACAGCCTGTGCCGCGCACTCCTCCCCAGGAGCCGACACGGGAGCGGCGTGTGGATCGCGCATCGACGAGCAATTCTTCCGCCGGAGAGACGGTGAGAATGTCATCGGCCGAGCCAATGCCGCCGCCGATGCCGCAGTTTTCGAGAGTAGACTACCGCCGCAATGCGAAGCCGCACGAAATATTGAGGGTGCCGAAGGGCGCCACGTTCGAGCAGGCGAGGGCCGCCTACAGGAAGGCGGAGGAGCTCTTTCGATCGGAGGCCGCCGCCGGCAATCCTCTGGCGGAGCATAACTTTGACGCAGCCAGAAAGGCGTTTGCATTCTTCCGGAAGAAATTCAATCGGAAGAAGTAAGCCTACCGGGCATTCTTCCGCTCCTCCTTGATCTCCCGCTTCTTCTGGTACAGCGCGGCGTCGATCTCCGCTTTCTTCCGGCGCGTCTCCGTTTCGGCTTCCGCCTTCTTGCGCATGGTCAGCACGTCTAACTCGCGCTTCTTCATGCGTACCTCGGCTTCGAGCGACGCTGCCGCTTTGGCGGATTCGCGGTCGGCCTGGATTCGCGTCCGCTGTTCCTCCAGCTGAATCTCGCGCTCGCGCTGAGCTCGGCGCTGCGCGTCGGCGATGCTGGCCAGCTCGGCCGTCTTGCGGCGCGCGTCGGATTCCATCTGCGTCTTGCGGCGAATCTGCTCCGAGAAGAGGCTCGCCTGCCGCTCGCGCGATTCGCGGTCGAGCGTCTCTTTGGCGCGCAGGAGCTCGCGCTCCAGATCGTTCTTCACGCGCCGCTCCTCGTTCTCGGCTTCCAGCTTGGCGTGCTGCGCGTCTTTCTCGGCTTGCAGCAGCTTCTGCTTCATCTGCTGATCCAGCTCGTACTCGTGCTTCTCCTTGAGCGCTTTCTCGGCAGCGGCGTCGTGCAGGCTCTCCAGGTACGCCTTCTGCTGCTCGCGGTACGCGCGCTCCTTCGCCTCCTGCTCCTCGCGCGCCAGCCGCTCCGCCTCGCGGCGCTGCTTGTCGGCTTCGATCTCCTGCTGCCGCTTGCGCTCGTTCTCGCGCCACTCCTTCAGCACGAAGGTCCGCTGCGCGTCGGTGGCGGCC
>CAZTYD010000058.1:0-6397 GCA_964618035.1 uncultured Candidatus Peribacteria bacterium | reverse complement strand
TCTCGCAGAGGGGGCTGCCCAGGTTGATGTGATCGTTGGTACGGTGGCAGGCGCTGCCGGCGAGCTTTTCCAGTACTTTCGGGTGGAACAGCGGCGGGTTGGTCGGATCGGTGACGAACTGATCGTACAGTTCCACCCGCGCATCCTCGTTGCCCTCGGTGTCGATGACGACCTGGATGTTCGGGCAGATCTGCGTGGGATTGGGTGGAATGGACGGATACACTTTGTAGTTCCACCCTCCCGCACTGGAGAGCTGCGCCTGAGAATCCGATAGGAGCTGGCCGTTGACTATCAGCCAGGCGTTGCGCAGATTCTTGTACCGCAGCGAGAACCTGCCCGGCGATGCCACCGGGTAGCCGCCATCGAGGTAAGAGGGATCGGCGGTCCAGGTGATGATGCGGGCCCAATCGCTGCCTGGATACCGCGGCATGCCGCTGGATTGCCAGTGATTTCCCTGTGCGCTGCGTGAGGGGTACGCGCCCGACTGCCACTCGTGCTCCGCCGGCTTGCAGTAGTCGGCATAGAGCACCATGGGCGTGTAGAAATCGCCGATGCCCGTGTTCCATCCCACCTTCATGGAACGATACTCCGGCGGCGTCTGGGGGAGGACGGATGAACCCGCGTGGTTCGCCACTGGCGCGTCGACCAGTGGATCCGACGGGCCCGTCGCTGCGACCAGGCAACCTGCCGGGGTCGTGATGGTCACGGTGTCGCCAGGCGCGACGGTGACGGGCAGGATGAAAGTAGCGCAGGCGACGCCAGTGTCTTCTTTGGCCGGGTCGCTCCAGAGAACGCCGGTCGGCGTCACCGGAGGACCACCGTTGATGCGGAGGGCGGGAGAGCCGCCGATGCCAGTCACGACCGGCGAGCCGATCGCCTTGCCGAGCGAAACCGTCAGAGTGGACCCCGAGCCATTAATGTAGGCGGAGGAGATGGCGGGCATGGCTACAGGTTGCCGAACGCGAACACTCCGTCGTAGGTATTCGCGCCGGTGCGCTGAAGGTAGATCCAGTCGGCCTTGCCGCCGCCCGTGAGGGTGGGCGCCGCGCCGCCGGACCAGGTGATGCCCGGCCACCAAGTGACGGCGTTCCCGTTGCCGACGATGCGGATCATGATCGGCTGGCCGCCGCTGTCGCCGGTGATGGCGAACGTCGTCGCGCCCGTGAGGGTGACGGTGAAGCGGTTGTTCAGCGTCAGGTTGAAGATCGCCGTGCCGCCGCTCGGCGTCACGGGCGTCGGTGCGAGGGGGATCATCGTCTGCACCCTCACGCCGGCGGTCGACGCATCCACCGTCCCGGTGAACGACGGATTGGCAATGGGTTTCAGCGTCCCATCCGCATTGTGCGAGACGAGGAGATACTCGTTGAGGAGAGCTCCCCACGCGCCCTCGTCTTGGTTGATGATAGGGAGACGGACCATGGCAAGAGGGGGAGAAGTGGTAGGCCACCAGCGTACGCGTCTTCGCTCTCTCTTTTCTATGGACAGATACAATAAACATCCTTCCGACGTATATTCAGCAGACCGAGTGGTTCCCGCCACCGCGGGCTCGCCTCGGCTCGACACGCACGCCGCTTGCCGCCACCATGCTCGCCATGGATGCGTACTCACTGATCGATTTCGGCAATGCGCTGCGCCTCGAGCAGTGGGGGCCGTACCGGCTGGTGCGGCCGGATCCGACGGCGACGTTGCCTCCTGCCCATCCGGCTCCATGGACTGCAGCCGATGCGATCTACGAAGGAGAAAAGGGGAGAGGGCAATGGCGCCAGCTCACGAAGCTTCCCGACCAGTGGCCGGTGGCGTTCGACGATGTCTCGCTCGGCGTTCGCCTGGCGCCCTACAAGCACACGGGCGTGTTTCCGGAGCAGGCGCAGAACTGGCGCTGGATGCGTGGGCAGGGAAAGAAGAGGGGGCGGTCTCTCTCAGTGCTGAACCTGTTCGCCTACACCGGCGGCGCCACGGTGGCGCTCGCGCGCGACGGCCACAAGGTGACGCACGTCGACGCCGCGCGCCCGAGCATCGGTTGGGCGAAGGAGAATGCGGCATTGAACCGGCTCGCGCCGGATGCGGTGCGGTGGATCCTCGAGGACGCGGCGGTGTTCGTCGGGCGCGAGGCGAAGCGCGGCAAGACGTACGACGGCATCATTCTGGATCCGCCCGCGTTCGGCCACTCGCCCGCGGGGAAAACATGGAGAGTGGAGCGCGACCTGGCGCCGCTGCTCGAGCAGTGCGCGCTCCTGCTGAGCGATGATCCTGCGTTCATCGTGCTCAACGGCTACGCGCGGCACGACACGCCGGAGAGCTTCCGGCGGCTGCTGGCGGGCGTTCTGCTTGCCAGGACCCGGTGCAGAAACTTCGAGATTGATGCGCGCGAACTGACGCTTCAAGCGGAGGATGGTCGTGTGTTATCCACTGGCACGGTGGCGCGGTGCGCGTTCTGATCCCGTAGGCGAAAGCCATGGCGTTCTTCTCCTCATTTCGATGATGAAATTTTTATTCGGCTTCTTGCCTCACAATCGATGACGAATGCCTCGGATGTTTCGAGAGACTCTTTCTGGAAGCGCGTACTTAAAATGACTTGACCGTAGTGAAGAGAGAACAACGAGCAAACTTCCCCATGGGTAACGAGAACGAGGCTGTCGATGTTTTGTCCCAAAGGAATTACCTCTTGAAGTATTGCCCGCAGGTCATGGGTTGTCACTTGCGGTACGCCCAAGGCAGGTAGTTGCTCGACCGGAAGTCGGAGAATCTGCTCGAGTGCTTTTGCTGTCTGCCGAGCGCGTACGATGGTGGAAGTGCGGATAAGGCCGTTGCCGCTGATGAAAGGCAGTAGATTCCTGCCAAGGTTGGCCACATCGCGTAAGCCCTTCTGCGTAATATTCCCTCTCGTAGGATCATAGTCGCCGTGGCGCGCAAGAATCAGATGTTGCATAAGAAGTGGTGGGTGCCGCAATGTTGTACATTGCAATATTATTAAATTTAAATTATAATATAACAAATGAACACAAAGGAGAATATAGTACGCGCTAAGATTCATCATTTGGATGTTCCGAATGAATGGCAGAAGTCTTTGGCAATGCCATATGTAGTAATGCATAGCCCAAAAGCGAGGGGCAATATGTACCTGCTCATGGCAGGCAAGAGTCCGAGCCACACCAACCTTATTGAAGATCTGGGACACGACGCTAACGATCCTCTCATTGTCGGCGGCGGCGTCATTCGATTGAAAAAGAATGAGAGAGATGAGTGGGAAATGTCTTTAGAGACAGGCTCTCATTACGATAGTGTGCCACTGTCTGTGCAGTCTCGCTTCGCGGAGAAAGTTCGTCGCGCTCTCAGCAAACAAGGTCTCAAAATTACAGATGTTCAGAATGTTACCCTGAACAACATAGTAGAAAATCACCACTGGGACTCATACCACCAAATGGCATAGTCTCTGCTCATAGAATGATGATTTGCTTCTGATTTTGTTATAGCCCAGCCTTTGGAAACCCACCACCCCACGCCTCCTGCTCGTACGCGTGGGCGACTTTGAGGATGCGACCTTCCTCCCACTGCGGCCCCACCAGCTGTAACCCGATGGGCAGCTTGTTCGACGAGAGGCCGCACGGTACTGAGAGCGCCGGGATGCCGGCCATCGCCTGGGCGATGACGAACACGTCTTCGAGGTACATGGCCACGGGGTCGTCGGTGTGCGCGCCCACCGTGAACGCGGGCGTGGGCGAGACGGGCGAGAGGATCACATCGACCTTGGTGAACGCCTCTTCGAATTCCCTCTTGATGAGCGTGCGCACCTTCTGCGCCTGGCGGTAGTACGCGTCGTAGTAGCCGGCGCTGAGCGCGTACGTGCCCACCATGATGCGGCGCTTCACCTCCGCGCCGAAGCCCTCGCTGCGGGTGCGCTCGTAGTACTCGACTAAGGTTTCAGGGGCCTGTGGTGAGCCTGTCGAACCATGTCCATACCGCACGCCGTCGTAGCGCGCCATGTTCGAACTCACTTCGCACGGCGAGATCACGTAGTACGTGGCCACGGCGTATTTGGTATGCGGCAGGCTGATATCAACGAGCGTCGCGCCGAGCGACTCCAGTGTCTTCGCCGCGTCGCGCACGGATTTTTCCACCTCGCTATCGAGTCCTTCCACGAAATACTCCTTCGGCAGGCCGATCGTCATGCCCTTCACGTCCCGTGTCAGCAGCGCGCGGTAATCGGGCACTTCGCGATCCACCGTCGTGCCGTCGAGCGGATCTTTGCCGGCCATTACTCCCAGCAGAATCGCGAGATCTTCGATCGACTTCGCCATCGGACCGATGGTGTCGAGCGAGCTGGCCATGCTCATCACGCCGTAGCGGCTCGTGCGGCCGTACGTCGGGCGCAGGCCGGACCAGCCGCAGAAGCCGGCCGGCTGGCGGATGCTGCCGCCCGTGTCGGTGCCCAGCGCGAACAGGCATTCGTCGGCGGCGATGGCCGCCGCGGATCCGCCGGAGGAACCGCCGGCCACGCGCGTGGTGTCCCACGGGTTGCGCGTCACCCCGAATGCGGATGTCTCGGTGGAGGCGCCCATCGTGAATTCGTCGGTGTTCACTTTCCCCAAACTGATGGCGCCCTTCGCCGCCAGCCGCAGCGTGGTGGTGGAGCTGAACGGCGGCACGTAGTCTTTGTCGCGCAGCACGTTCGACGACGCGGTGGTGGCCACGCCCTCCTCGCAGAAGACATCCTTGGCGAAGTACGGAATGCCGGCGAGCGGATGCTCGAACGATCCCGCCGCGTCGATCCGCTTCGCGTTCTCGCGGGCACGCTCGAAGTTCCGATGCACCACGGCATTTACGCGCTCGTCCACCGCCTCCACGCGGTCGATGCACGCCTGCGTGAGCTCGGCGGAGCTGATCTCCTTCTTCTTCAGCTGGTCGTGCGCCTGGGTGATGGTGAGTTGGTTGAGCATTGGGATTTGGGGCCTTGGAATCTTGGGATTTTTCTCCTAGCCGTGAGCGGAGGGGGTGACGATCTGATGATCTTTGATGGGGAGCGGACTCGTCGCGAGCAGCGCATCCGGCGACACCGATGCTGGGTTCAACTCATCGACGCGCAGGGCGTTCTCCAATCCCGTCACCTGCGCCGTTGCCTCCACTGCGGAGGTATCGACTTCAGAGAGGATGTCGACGTACTGCAGGATGCCCGTGAGCTCCTTCGTGAACTTCTCCACTTCGGCGTCGCTCAGGCGCAGCCGCGCGAGACGGGCGATGTGCCGGACTTGGTCGGGAGTGAGGGAAGACATGGATTCGGATGATAGACAACTTTTTGAGGGAAACAAAGCGACGATGGGAGGCGGTAGGGGGGTGGGAATGCTGAGACTGCTGAGACTGCGGGGATCTCTGCCGTCCCCGCCATCTCCGCCATCTCCGCCGTCCCCCATCTTTGCCCTCTTCTCCCCTTCTCCTCTATCCTTCTCACTCCATGAAACTCTCCCGATTACGAGGCCGAAAAGTGTGCGCCTTCCTCCTGCGCAAGGGGTTGGTGTGGAAAGGCAGGACGATGCACATCCGCTACCTACGGTCGGCGCCGCGCTATCCGGGCGTTGATCCCGCGCGGCCCGCCGTGTACGTCGGCACAATCGCCTCCGCCAAGCTCGACAAGTCGGCCGTGCGGCGCAATCGCATGCGCCGGCGGTGCCGCGAGGCGCTGCGCGTGGCGCTGAAAGACGAAGACGCTCTCCCCGTCGTGCAGTTGTTGATCGCGCCCCGATCCTCTAGTCTTGGTGCTCCCTACGACGACATCCGGCGCGACGTGCGCGCTTTCCTCTCCTTCCTTCATGGCCACCCAGAAGAAACAAGGTAGCTTCCTGCAGTTCATGCTCATCTTCGCGGTGGTGTACATCGGAAGCCAGGTGGTGCTGAAGCAGTTCTTCCCGCAGCAGTTCGGCGGCCAGCCGCCCGCCACGGGCGTGACGCTGCGTCTGCAGGCGGCGAAGGTGCGGCAGGGGAACAACCCGGTGATCGTCATCGAGAATCACACGGATCAGCCGCTGGCGCTCCCCGACCGCTGCCCGATGCCGCCGGTGGAGGTATCGCTGGTGTCGAACGACACCGACACGTTCATGCCTCCCGTGCCCACCACTAACGACGCGGCCACGCCCTGCGAGCCGCTGCGCGAAGTCGCCGCCGGGCAGAACGCGACGTACAGCCTCGCGCCGTGGAAGTACTCGCTCTTCGAGAACCCCGGCGAATACCAGCTCACGCTGCCGATCGCCGTCACGTCTTCCGGTACCGGTGCAACGGTACGGCAGGGCAGCGGCGCGACCGTCGGGTCCGGCGCGGTCGTCGCGTCGCAGACGCCGACTGCCACGCTGCGCATCGTGGAACCGGGGCCGTTCACGAAGCTCTTCCGCGCGCTGATCACGAAGCC
>CAZTYD010000057.1:0-6402 GCA_964618035.1 uncultured Candidatus Peribacteria bacterium | reverse complement strand
GCAAGCCGCGCGCGACGGCGCGGCCAAGGGCTACGAGAATGCGCTGGCGATCCTGCACGATGCCGCGGTTCCGCAGCAGGTAGTGCAGCAGCGCGTACTCCTTGGGCGACAGATTGATCTTCCGCTTCGCCTTCCACACTTCCTGCGTGTTCGTGTCGAGCGTGTACTCCCCGAACGTCAGCACCGGGCTCCGCTCGCCGGGCTGCCGCCGCAACAACGCCCGCACGCGGGCGAGCAGCTCGTCGAGATCGAAGGGCTTAGCGAGGTAGTCGTCGGCGCCGATGTTGAGGCCGTGGATGATCTCGTGCTGCTTCGTGCGCGCCGTGAGCATGAGGATGGGCATGTTCTTCTTCTCCTCGCGCAGCCGCGCGCACAGCTCGTAGCCGTTCATGCCCGGCAGGTTGATGTCGAGCACGATGAGATCCACCTCCATGGTCATCGCCTTCTCGAAGCCGTCGTTGCCGTCGTGCGCCACCGTGACGGCGTACCGCTCGAACTCCAGAAACTGCCGGATGTTCTGGGCCAGCTTCTCCTGATCCTCAACGACGAGAACGTGCATGGGGGAAGAGTAGAGGAGGAGCGATTAAGGAGGGATTAATATGAGTATTGGAGGAAGAATGCAAGATTGCAAGACTGCAAGATTGCAAGGAAGACCCAAGGAAAGAACTCTTGGGTTTTTGTTTGGATTCTTGCAGTCTTGCAATCTTTCCCTGTTCTCCGAAAATTTCTTTCTCCCATTTGCCCTATTACTTCGTCTCGCTTAATCTCTCCTTAACCAATACTGCCTAGGCTTCCTTTTACTTCCCCTCCCCCTCGTCCCATGGCCGTGCAGAAAACTCCGTCGCCATCCCAACCTCCTTCTCCGTACGGCCCGCCGGCGGCGTCTCCCACGCCGTGGTTCGCCGTGTCGGTCGGCCTCGCCGGCCTCATCGTCGGCTACATGGCCGGCACCACGATGCGCAATCCCACGGCCACTGCCGGCACGCCGAGCGTGCAGGTGGCCCAGAACCCCACGCCCGCGGCCCCGCAGCCCGAAGCCCCCACCGGCACGGCGCCCACGCCGGGCGTCGGCCCCACGCTGGGGAGCAAGAACGCGCCCATCACCCTCGTGGAGTTCACCGATTTCCAGTGCCCGTACTGCGGCCGCCACTTCAGCGAGACATTTGGTAAGATCAAGCAAGACTACGTCGATACCGGCAAGGTGAAGTACGAGATCCGCAACCTGCCGCTCACGAGCATCCACCCCAACGCGCAGGCGGCGGCCGAAGCGGCGCTGTGCGCCGACAAACAAGGCAAGTTCTGGGACATGCACGACGCGCTCTTCACGAATCAGCAGACATGGAGCGGCATGAGCGATCCGCAACCGACCTTCGCGCAGTACGCGAAGGACATCGGCTTGAACGCAGGCAAGTTCAAGACCTGCGTGGATAACCACGAGACGGCGGCGCAAGTGCAGAAAGACAGCACGGACGGCAACACGGCCGGCATCAACGGCACGCCGGGATTCTGGATTCTCGGGCCCAACGGCAAGACGCAGCAGGTGAGCGGCGCGTATCCGTACGACACGTTCAAGGCGGCGTTCGACGGCATGCTGCAATAAGAGGGCAGACGTCGGAAACCAGAAGCCAGAGATGCGTGTCTCTGGCTTTTGGAGATGCGGCGACGGCATCAACGATCCGCCGATCGACGGCGCAAGAGCGGGGTAGCCGGGCCGTCTTCCACTATGATGCCGTTTCCCCTCCGCACGATGATCACGACGCGCCGGCTCCTCCGCACCGTCGGCATGCTCTCGCTCGCCCAGCAGATCGAATCGACGCTCGCCCGCGTCAAAATCGCGCTCGCCATCTTCGTAGTCACCTGCGTGGCGGCGCTGCTGTCGCTGATCGTCATCGGCGTGTACTTCTTCCTGCTGCTGATTGGACGGTGAGGGGCGTACGAATTACGAGTTACGAGCAGTCCCCATAGGCCGGTGTCCTTTCGTCATTCGCTATTCATACTTCGCGGCCAACGGCCATCATCCGCCATACTTCCGTACAAACTCCACCGGATTGATCACGCGCTTCTCGGCTTCGTCGCGGCTCGGAACGGCAGCGGGCGCGTAGATCTGATGAGACTCGCCGGGCCGGCCGATGTCGATCTGCCAGTGCAGGTGCGGCGCCGTGGCGTTGCCGGATTGGCCGACGGCGCCGATGGTCTGGCCGGAGGAAACGACATCACCGTTCTTCACCGCCACGGAATTCAGATGGCCGTAGATGGAGAAGAACGTTCCGTCCGTCGGATGCCGATGCTCGATGATGACGTACAAGCCCAGCGCGTCGTCGCGGCGCACCGCGGACACCCTGCCGCCGGCGCACGCGCCCACGGGCGTGCCGACGGGCAGCTTGAGATCCAACCCCGGGTGGGTACCCGTGAACTCGCGCGCGTGGTCCAGATCGTACTGGCCGAAGAAGAGCGTGGAGTAGAAGAGCTTGCGCGTGAGCTCAGGTACATTGCGCTCGGGCGCGAGGAGCGACGCCAGCGTGACGTCGAGCTTGGCTCGGTCGTAACGAGGGATGGGAACGAACTCGCTGGCGGGGATTTGCCCGTACGTTCTCTCCCACTGTTCCGGCGACGTCTGGGCGCCCCAATTGGGCGTCTTCGACACGGGAAACACCGCGCCATCCATAGGGGGGACATCCGCCACGGAGACCGAGGATGCATCGGCATCAGCCGGAACAACTGGCACTGCCGCCATTGGATCATTGGCAGTAGAGCCGCTCAGCGGGGCAGCAGCATGGACGGCTGAATCAACCGACTCCGCGCTGGACGAAGCCGGGACGAGATCGGAATGCGTCGTGAGCATCGCGTCTGCGCTCGACGCTTCGGATACGCGCGTGGCGTTCGTCACGCGCCAGTACGCCGTGTGTTCCAGGATGTACCCGCTCATCGCGCGCGACTGCACCTGCACCGCCAGCGCGCACGCGACGCCCAGCGCCGCCGCCGCGACATCGGCGCGATGCTCCTGCAACCAGGTGTGTATGAATGTTTGTGTGAACATTTCTGCTTATTGTAGCAGAAATGTATGTTTTTGTCATTCGCGACTGCATCAGTCGCGGAGCTGCGTAGGCCACATCAAATCCAAACGAGAAAGCCCTCTCTCTACTTTGCAATCTTGAAATCCTGCATTCTCGCAATCTTCTCCCCATACACGACCAATCTCCTCGCGTACGTCCGCCTCTCGCGCAACCACTCCCCGTCACAGGTGATGAGGTTGAGGTGCGCGCCGCTGGCCGCGCCGAACACGCGCTGCATCGGGACGGCGTCGACCGGGTACGATTCGATCGCGGTGACGCGGAAGGCGATGGTGCCGCTCGCCGTGTCGATCTCCACCGGATCGCCCATGCGCACGCGGCGCAGATGGGCGAAGACCGCCTGCGGCGTGACGGGCGTATCGAGGTGCCCGGTGATGACGGCATTCCCCGGCTCCCCCGGCGAGACGCCGGGCGCGAACCAACCGACATCGTCGGCGCTCTGCGGCGTCTCCATCGCGCCCTCGGCCGTGAGTCCGACGGCAACGATCGGCGCGTCGATCCGTAGGGCGGGAACGCGCAAGCGGAGAGGGACGGCTCTCGCGCCGGAAGCGGACTGAGGCATCGCTGTGCGATCGCGCGTCGGGGCATGGCCGCTCGGGAGCACTGCCACGAAGAGGAGCGCCGCACATGCCGACGCCGCCAGCGTACGCACCGACCATCGGAGCGTGCGCGGCATCATGGCCAGGTGACGCTCCTTCGGCGTCGAGTGACGAATGCGACAGGCAACAGTACCGCGAGAACCCTCCATGCGGACGCACCCGGCGGCGGCTGGCCGGCAGCGGGGGGAAAGCGCGGGACGACGGGACCGCCGAACGCCGGCGGCGGGAACGGCGCGCCGGTGTCGGGCAACGCGGCAGATGACGACGGTCGGCCACCGCCGAACGCCGGCGGCGGAACGCCGGTACCGCCTGCCCCCGTGGGCGCTCCTCCCCCTCCGCCTCCCCCTCCGCCCCCTCCGCCTCCGCCACCCTCCTGGCCACCCGATGAAGAGGACGAGCTGCCACCACCCCCACCACCGCCACCGCCGACGCCTTACAAACAGCTGCTCGATACGGATGATCCGCCGCTTCTCACCGACGAACTGCTCCCGCCGCAGCTGAGCGACGACGATCCGCCGAGGATGGATGAACTCCCGCCGGTCCAGACGACGGTGCACGCGGACGAGCTGCTTCCGGCTGCTTCGTACGTCGATGGAGGCGGGCCGTACCCGTTGCCAAACCACGATGCCATCACTAGCTGCGCGGGCTTGCCCTGCGGCGTGAAGCCGGTATCGCCGACGCCCCCGGCATCCGGCTGCGTCTTCCACTCCCACACGTACGCGCCCTGCATCCACGGAACTGTATTCCAGTACTCGAACATCGCGTCGTAATCGCGCGCCTGCTCGGCGCCGTCGTAGCAGCCGCCCACCGACCAGTTGGAGGGATCCTTGTGCGCGTTGGTGATGCTGCGGAACCCCACCTCGCCGAACACGACCGGCTTGCCGGTCTTGCGGTGCAGCGGCTCCACCTGCGTCTTCTCCCAGTCGTCCCATGATCGCTTCATCTCCTCGACCGTCACCGCGTCTTTCTGCGGCATCGGGTGGTACGCCGAGAGGCTGACGTAGTCGAGATCCGGCCAGAACTGGAGCAGGTTCTTCTCGTCGACGATCCCCTCGCCGCCGTGGTTCGCGCCGTACGTGAGCTGGCCCGAGAACACCTTGCGCACGTCGGCGATGAGGAGCTTCCAGTACTGCGTGTTCATCGGATCGATGGAGGGCGACGTGAGCTTGATGAGCTCGGTGCCGATGGAGAGCGCCGCCGCGTGGTGCGCCTCGCCGATCTGGGCGTAGTGCTTCACGACGGATGTGTACGACGCGAACCATGCCGCCTTATCGGCGGGATCGATGTTCGCGCGCCACGAGTGATCGCGCGGCTCCACGTGCATCTTCAGCGTCACCTTCAGCCCCAGCTTGCGCGCCTCGTCGATGGCGGCGCCGAGCGATTCGTCGCTCGGCGTGATCCACCCCGGCTGCAGATCGCTCGACGTGAGCGTGGACTGGTAGTACGGGATGACGAGGCTCACCGCGTTGGCATGCGTCGCGGCCAAGTTCTGGAGCGATTTCTGGAACGACTCGGTTGCGAAATCCTTCGACCACGTGGGGCTGATGCTCGCGCCTCTCTCCCAGTCGCTCACCGCCGCCTGGGCGGCGGGCACGGCTGGCATGATGCAGAGCATCAACATCAGCGAAACGGACAGCAGCCAACGAAAGGAGGGAGGAGCCATGCGTACTATAGTAGACTGTAACAGGAGCATAGTCTGACACAGAGCGTGGGGATTGCGCTTGCGTGAAGTGAGGGTTTGTAGAAGCGGAGAGCAGCCGCAGGCGCCGCCAACACATGGCAGTGTTCTGGAGAATACGCTGCTTCATGGGTCATGGATTTGCCTGTGGAGCGCTGAAAAAAACTCCCGGATGCCATCCGGGAGCGTGGGTGCTTCGACCGTGATTATCGGCCCTTGCGGCTGTGGGCCATCACCTTCGCCGCCTTCGACTTGCGCCGCGGAGATGCGTCGTCGCTTGCCAGCGTTTCGGCGGCCTCGTGCGCGTCCATCGTCGTATCGCGCGTGTCGCGCACGCGGTGCGTGGCGGCCGCGCGGGACGAGGCGCCCTCCACGGCATCCACTTCGCCGTCCGTGCGGTGGTAGCGTTCGGTGGTGATGAGCCGCACTTGCTCCGCATGATTGGCCGCGAGCACGGCGCGCGCCTCGGATTCATTCATCTCGTCGACCGGGATGACGAGCAGGAGCCCGCCCTCTTCGATGGTGCGGCTGTACTCCTCGGCCTCCGGCCGCGTGAAGCCGAGACCCATGAGCGCCCCGATGAGGCCGCCGGCGACGGCGCCCGTCACGGCACCGGTCACGGCGGTCGCGGCCACGCCCGTCAAGCCGAGCGCGATGGCGATCGGCCCGCCGACGAGGAAGCCCGCGAGCGCCGGGAACACGCCGGCCCCCGCCAGGAACCCGGCGAGGCCGCCGAGCACGCCGCCCGTCACCACGCCGCCCGCGGCACCCGACGCCGTGTTGGCAATGGGACCACTGTCCTTGTTCTCCTTCGAGATAATCGAGAGATCCTTCGCGATGAACCCGTGCGCCTCCAGCTCGCTGAACGCGCGATCGGCGCTGCCGCCCTCACGGAAGGCGGCGAAGAGCAATTTTTGCATGGTGGTTGAGGGAAGGAAGTAAAAGTTGCTGCGGATGTAACGACGGTGGAGCATGGGGAAGATTGCAAGATTGCAAGACTGCAAGATTGCAAGGAAGACCCAAGGACAGAACTCTTGGATTTTCGTTTGCAATC
>CAZTYD010000056.1:0-6527 GCA_964618035.1 uncultured Candidatus Peribacteria bacterium | reverse complement strand
GACTGACCGTACCTCATCTGGCTTCTTCATGCTGGGAAGCATACGAGGATGACACTTTGGAAATTGGAGTCTTGGCGTCTTGGGTTTTCGTTTGCAATCTTGCAATCTTGCAGTCTTGCATTCTTCCTACCAAGAGTATCATCCTCTCACTCCTCTCCCCCTCCTCTCCATGGAATTGTTCGCTCTCTCGCCGTTCGTCATCGTCGCCCTCGTCCTCGTGCTCTCGTGCATCCGGCAGGTGAACCAGTACGAGCGCGGCATCGTGTTCACCATGGGGAAGTACAGCAGGACCTGGGGGCCCGGCTGGCACCTGCTCATTCCCGTCTTTCAGCGGCTGATGAAGGTGGACGTGCGTGTGAAGACGGCGGACGTGCCGGACCAGGAGGCGATCACGAAGGACAACATCCCCATCCACATCAACGCCGTCATCTACTTCCGCGTCACCAATGCGGAGAAGGCGGTGATCGAGGTGGAGGATTTCTACTATGCCGTGGCGCAGCTCGCGCAGACGACCATGCGCAACGCGGTGGGCGAGGTGACGCTCAACGACCTGCTCGCCAAGAAGAAGGACGTGAGCGAGAGCATCCGCCTGCAGGTGGATCACACGTCCGACGCGTGGGGCATCGACGTGCAGAGTCTGGAGCTGAAGGACATCGTGCTGCCCGAGAGCCTCAAGCGCACCATCGCGAAGGTGGCCGAGGCCGACCGCGAGAAGCAGGCCGTCATCATCAGCTCGGAGGGCGAGCTGGCCGCCGCCGAGAATGTCTCACGCGCGGCCGCGATGTTGGCGAAGACGCCGGGCGCGCTGCACCTGCGCACGCTGCAGAGCATCAACGACATCAGCTCGGACCAATCGAACACGACGGTATGGATGATCCCCGTCGAAGCCCTGAGAGCTCTGGAAGGATTGGCGAAGAAGTAGACCGTTCCCTCTCGCCCGCCGTAGCCTCCCGTCGATAGCTGAGGAGTAACAGCGAGCGCCGACGCGCCGCCTACCGAGGGCGAAGGCGGGTCCCCGTCGAAGCCCTGAGGGCGCTCGAAGGATTGGCGAAGAAGTAAGAAAAGCCTGCTACATGCAAGAGATACAAGGAGGGAACGTCAGTACTACTGATCTTCCCTTCCTCCATCATGTCCGAACGCATCGAACCCATCGATCCCGTCCCACCGCCCATCGACCAGCCGCCGCCGGATCCGAACCCCCTGGAAGAGCAACCGGATCTGACCGACCTGCGCCGCGGTGCCGAACAGGTCGCGCGCACGGCCGTCGATCGCATCAGGACCGTCCGCGATGACGCGGAACGACGCGCGGCGCGCGAACGGCGGCGCGCCGACGAGCTGCGCGAGCGGGAAGAAGAAGCCCAACGTCTCAGCCGGCTCCTCGAAGCCGCGTAATTTTTCCCCACCTCACCATGCCAGGCGAACGAACGACCTCTTCGCGCTTCAATACCGCGCCGCCCCCCGACGACAACGCGCTGCCGGCGGATCCGGATGCCGCGACATACAGCGACAGTCCCAACGACATTTTGCGGAAGGACAGGCTGGCCGACGCGCCGCACGACGCGCGCGCCTGACGCCTACGCCTCGCCGGTATCGGCCTTCTTCGGTTTCTTGGCGGGCGCTTTCTTCGGCTTGGCTGGGGGCTTCTTCGCGCTCGGTTTCGGCAGCTGCGGACGTGCGGCAGGGGCCGTCGGCGACGGGGAGACCGTTGCCGACGGTACCGGACCGACCATTGATCCCGTGGGAACGACTTGCCGCGGATTCGCCAGGATCGTGAGGCCGAGCTGCGTCCAGAACGTGATGTTGACCGCGGCGGCAAACTGCCCCACCGCCATGTTCACGGCCGTGACGAGCATGAAGGCGAACAGCGCCGGCACGAACGGCGCGACCGACAGCGCCAGCATGCCGAGCACCACACCGACGAGCTTGGCGGTAACGGCGAAGCAGACGAGCCACAGCAAGCCGTTGCCCACGATCTTGCCCCAGTAGTTGCGCGTCGATTCGTAGCTCATCTCCACGCTGCGCATCACGCCGTTGCGGTCGCGGATGTACAGCATGGTCGCGAATACGAGACGCGGCACGAACACGAGTGCGAGCGCGAAGATCGCCAGTACCGCCAACGGAATGAACAGCACGAGCGGCGGCAGCATCGCCGCCAGCAGCGTGAGGAGCACGGGGATCCACACGAACGAGCGGATGAACATCCAGATCGCCACGCCCACCATCCCCGGCACGAGCCCAAGCGCGCGTCCGAAGAGCGACGCGAAGGATCCCCGCTCGCCCAGCGCGAGCAGATACAGGTACGTCTTCGTCGCGATGGCCATGTACAGGCCCGCGAGCGCCAGCAGCACCAGCAGGGTGATCGTTGTGGGATTCAGCACCAGCCGCTCGACGGCGCTCCCGACGATGTCCTCCACCTGGCCGGTGCGGATGGCGCGCCGCACTCGTTCGATCAACCGCGTCTGCGCCTGCGTGTCTCCCTGCCGTGCCGCGTTCATCAATGCCTGCGCATCGGCGGCCTTGCCGGCGGGCTCCGTCTTCGACGCATCCGTCAGCAGCCGATTGATTTCCTGCTCCGCCTTCGGATCCTCGGCGAGGAACTTCTGCACCAACGCCGTCGCCTCCGCTTCGCCGCCGGTCGACATCGCCGCGTCCAGCCGCCCCATCAGCATTTTCGTTGCGCTCGCATCGCCGGCCACGATGCGCCAGAGCGTCGCACGAATCTCACTCTCGTCCTGCTGCACGCCGATCTGCCGCAGCACGGCCGATGTTTCCCTCACCGCCAGCGGGCCGACCACGCCGGCGCACGCGTAGGCGATCACGAGGAAGAGAGCGATGAGCTTGAGCACGTCGACGGCGCGATCCTTCACCAGGGCGACGGCGGCGCCGACGAGTGAACCGAAAGAGAGCGGCATGAAAACGGGGGGAGGAATTTCGACGAGAGTACAACCCCGCTCCAACGATGACAATTGCGCGCCGCGCGCGATCAGCGTCTCACCCACGATCCGCCGCCGACGTTCCTCGCCGCGCCCGCGAGCTCGAGCATGGTGAGCGTTGCCGCGACTACGCCGGCCCCCAGCTTCGATTTCGCCGCGAGGTCGTCGGCCGGCTGCGGCATGATGGTGAGGAGCGCGTAGAGAATCTTCTCTTCCTCGTTCGCCGGCTCGTACGCCGATGCCGGCGTCTCGGACGCGACGATGCCGATCTCGCGCAGCACGTCGTCGGGACGCTGCGCCAGCTTGGACTGGTTGCGCGCGATGAGACGGTGGCACCCGGCGTAGTTCTCGTCGAAGATCTGCCCCGGCACCGCGAACACGTCGCGGCCGTAGCCGAGCGCGAGCTCGGCCGTGATGATGGAGCCGCTGCCTTCCGGCGCTTCGATGACGAGCGTACCGAGCGTCAGCCCGGCGATGATGCGATTGCGCGCGGGGAAGGCGAATTTGTCCGGCGGCATCTCGAACGGGAACTCCGAGAGCAGCAAACCGCCGCTCGCGACGATCTGCTCCGCCAACCGCGCGTTGCGCTGCGGATAAATGGAACCGAGCCCGTGCCCGAGTGCCGCCACCGTCTTGCCGCCGGCGCGCAGCGTCTCTTCCGCGACCGCGGCATCGACGCCCAGCGCCAAGCCGCTCACCGTCGTCAGCCCCGCGCGCACGAACGCCGGCACGAAGGTCTCGGTGACGCGCTTGCCGTACGCGCTCATCTGCCGCGTGCCCACCACCCCGATGCACGGCTGATCGACGACGCGCAGATCGCCGCGGTACGAGAGAAACACCGGCGGGTCGGCGACGTCGGCGAGCCGCGCGGGGTACAGCGGATCGTCGATGGCGATCACGTCGATGTTGCGCTTCTGCAGTTCGCGCGCGTACCGCGGCGCATCGAAATCCTCGATGCGCGCGAGCGTCTTCTCGATGGTGTCGCCCCGGCACCCGAGCGCCTGCAGCACCTCCGGCGAGAGCCGCGCGAGCGCCTCTTCCAGCGACTCGTACACGTCGAGCAGCGCGCGGTAGCGGTCTTTGGTGAGGATGCCGAGCGAGAACCAGGTGAGGAGTGCGGGCGAGAGCATGTGCCAGAAGTATCCGCACGAGCGACTGTAGAAGAAAGAGGGATTGCTGAGAAATGAGACGAAAATGTGGCCAGGTCGATTTTTTGAATACAGGATTGAGCGAAAAGCGTTCCATTCGTGAATAGAACGCCCGGAAGTTTGCTTTATTTTTCCCTGGAAACTCCTTTATACTTCCCGTCCCGCCTGCACTGGGATTCCGGTGGGCAGATCACGTGTTCATTCTTGTTCTCTTAAGCCACCCTAGCTCAGCTGGTAGAGCATCGGTATCGTAAACCGAGGGTCACCGGTTCAAATCCGGTGGGTGGCTCCATATCGGAATCACCTTCGCCAGAACGTCACTTTGCACGCTCTGGAAGCGACAATTCACCGGTTCTCATGAGCCGAGGATTCGTCGTGTCGCTCATTGCCCATCGAAAGCAGACGGAGAGTCTTCCGAAAGCCACACACTGTCTGTCGCATCCTTCGTTTTGCTTGGGGAACAGAGCGGGGGTATGAAACATTACTCGCGGCGCATGCCGGGCTCGCCGTAGGTCTCGCGCGCCCCTGCGATGATTTTTGCGACTTCGGCTCTGTTAATGGGATGCATGGGACGGAAAAATCCCGTTGGATTTCCCTCCGCGTCCCGGTCTCCCGTCAGGATGCCGCGGGTCGATAGGGCTGCAATGTCCGCCGCTTCGGGCATGTTGCTCGGCACATCCTTGTACATTGAAGCCGTCGATTCTCCGTTGGCGGTCGCGCGGAATGCGCGCGCCACCATCGAGGCGACTTGCGCTCTGGTCGCAGGAACATTCCAGGCCAGATCGCGCGCCTGTGGAGTGCAGGCTGTACATCCATCCACTGGACCGATAGTCGGCCTGATGCCCTCGGCACGGCTCACGCATTCGTACCGCATGTACCAGGGATCGGAGGGCAGCAGGCAGCCGCCCGCGTACCCGCTCGGAACGTAACCGGCACCCAGGACTGCCATCTTGAGCGCCTGTGCCAGCGTCACCGTGTCGGCGGGGCCGAAGCGTCCGGTCGCCCTGCCGGCATCGTCGGCGTAGCCGGACACGATGCCCGCGAGCACCAGCGAGCGCACGGCGTCGGCGTACCACGCGCCGGGGGGCACGTCCGTCAGATCCAGATTGGTGTTGCCAACGGACATCGCCGCGCTGTTCCCGGCGGAGGATGCGGAGACCGTGGAGCCGCAGGAAGCCACCGGCGTTTGGAACACCGATGGCGCCGGCTGCCATCCATCGGAAAAGCCGCCGCAGTGCGCATCGTCGCATTTGGCGTACAGGCACGATACGCCCGCGGCGCACTCGCAGTCTTTCTTGGTCGCGTAGGAGCGCTCCGACTTGCTCGCGGGAATCCAGTCGCGGATCGTGCCGCAGGAATTCTCGTTGAGGCAGCGGGAAATAGATATGCACGGTTCTTTCCAGTAGGTCTCGCAGACATCGCGGGGGACTCGGCTGTCGAAGTCGTCGGTCGGATTGCCGGCGGCGCTCGACGAAGAAGACGAGCGGGCTGTCGGCACGGCCATCCTGTCGCTCGCGAACCACCAGAGGCGGGTTTCGGAGCAGACGGTGCAGCCGTAGAGATGGTCCTGGTCGCAGGCTCTTCCCGTCGCGCTCTCACATTCCTCCGCCGTGGCGTACGGCTGTCGGTTCGGCTGCCACGGGCCCCAATCGTTCCCGCATGTTTCCTCGAATGTTTTCCCCGGCGGAATGTAGTCGCACACGAAGAGACTGCAGAGCCGGTGCGTGGCCTGTTCGCATTCGGCCGAAGACGCGTATCCCTTCGCGTCTGCGAACGGCGTGACGGACAGGAGAGAAATGAGGAGAAGCAGTGATCGCAGGAGCATGGGCATAGGATACTCGACATCGCCGAAAATAACATTCACATCCCCATCGCCAACGCAGGCGATCCGGATGGAACGGAGGTGAACCCGCCCGGAACCGGATCGATGAACAGGCCGCTGACCACGGCGTTGCCGCTGCCGTTGAACACGCGGATGACGATGGTGTTGGACACTTGCCACCGCAGGTACATGCCGCCGGCGAAGTTGCTGACTTTCCGGGAATCGAAGATGAATCCTCGTTCCGCATCGAGCACGAGAATGGTGAAACTGCGGTTCCACCGATCCCAGTCCAGCACGTAGAGGCTGACGAGATGCGGCAGCTGATCCTGCAGGCTGATGCGGAAGTCGAACGAGGTCGAACTGTACCAGCATGCCGACACGCGATCCGTCGAGTCCGGCGCAGCTTTCAGGAGCGCTCGTCCATCCAGTGGAGGGTCTTGCCAGGTAAAATTCTGCTGGCCGACGAGCTCTACCGACGCGTAGGAGGGGTAGGTGGGATTGTTCCCGCTGGGATCCTGGGCCACAAAGAACCCCTGTAGCCCGTACTTCCTCTTCCAGTTTCCCTGCGTGACGGTATCGGTGCCGACGAACTGGGCATTGCCGGAGAGGAGCGGCGGCATGAGC
>CAZTYD010000055.1:0-6557 GCA_964618035.1 uncultured Candidatus Peribacteria bacterium | reverse complement strand
TTAATGCTTCACAAAAGGGAACCAATACAACGGTAGAAGTAGAAGTAACGCTATTTCGCCAATGAGCAATGCTGAAGCCGCTCCCCATTGATCTCCTATAAAACCTATACCAATAGCACAAAAGCCGAAGAATAGACTGCCGAACAACGAATTCAGCGAACCCATTGTTGCTCGCTGCTTTTCAGTAAACTCTTTCTGTAACAGCGTATTCTGCGACACCATGATGAAGCCGTATACGAGGGACATGGACGCAAGGAGCAATGGGGAGAGGGTTGTAGGAAAGCCAAAAGCTACGAGTCCGATGATATTACTGATTGCAAGAGCAACAAAGAGAGTGAGGATGGCAGAGTGGCGTTTGATAACCGCGCCTGCAAACCAGAAGCTAAGCCATCCGAAAAAGTGGTTCAGCATTCGTGCAATACCTACGCCCCATGTTGGCCAGAGCGCGGCAATGAAGGCTGGTTCAAACTGAAACATAGATTCGCCTACACCGTACTGGAAAATGGAACCCACACTCAGCGCTCTCAATTTCATGTTCTTCTTGAATTGTAGAATAGCTTCTTTCAGATGAGCAAAGATATTCATTGTTTCCTCTGTATGAACTTTCGGCTCTATGAAAAAGAAACTCGTAACGAGACAAGCAATCTGCGGAATAACCGAAATCCATACAACTAGTCGTAACGACCACCATTCACCAACGAGGCCGCCGATCAGTGCCCCAACCGCTAAGGCGAGCTGAAACATAGAGCTGGTCTTTCCCAATATTTCCGCGTAATCATCAGTCTTTCCCTCCTGAGCCAAGGTGTCGTGCAAAAGAGCGTCATTATTGCCGCTGAAAAATGCTCTGCTCATTCCTTCAAAACAAGCTCCTAGAGCGAGCAGCCAGAATGAGCCGCCAAGAGCATACAAAAAGAGTGATGTAGTGCTTGCAGCGCTGCCTAGAATAATCGAGCGACGCCGTCCGATTGTGTCTGAGAAGATACCTGTTGGCACTTCCAGCAGAGCAGATGACACCATGATCACGGTGAAAACGGCCATGCCTAGAGCAAACGAACCCGTTACGCTCGCAAAGTACACAATGGCGATCGCTGAATATGGCCGAAAGTCCAAAAAGAAGTTATGCAGCGCAAGTAGCCGGACATTTCGGTGCATGCTCATTAGCAAATTTTAGCTTCTTTGGCTGCTAGTAGCTATAAGGCGTAGGAGTTGTGATAGTTTTGAGGAGTCGGAACCAATGAACCATTGCATCGAAGACACCTGTTTGAGAAAGTCTCAGGGCTGCCAAGGTGAAAGAGCGCCACCCGCGCGGCGCAGTGCAAGAGTGAGACCGTTGCATCGTCCATACGTGGCATGGATGCCCTGTCGTTTCTGGGAACGAGCACGTTTGGCCTGTGGTGGTTCGGTTGCGGCGCCGTCATCGCCGCTTGGATCGCGTTCGATGCGTGCGCGGTGAATACGCCGCTCAACCCGCCGCTCAAGATCGGGTGGATCATCCTCGCCTTCTTCTTCTCCGTCATCGGACTGTTTCTGTACCTGCTGCTGTCGCGTCCGTCGGGCATCGGCGCCATGTCTCACGAGGAAAGAGAACGCGCATTCAAAGCGTACGCGAAGCCCCTGTACCGGAAGGTTACGGGGTCCGTCATCCACTGCGTGGCGGGGGACGGGCTGGGCATCATGACGGCAATGGCGCTCAGCCGCGTACGGAATATGGATTTTTGGCCGGAATTTTGGTGTGAGTACGCAACGGGGTTCCTGTTCGGCTGGCTCGTCTTTCAGCTGTGGGCCATGCGTCGAATGGGCAAGCCGTGGGGGAGGGCGATCTGGCACGCCGGTCGTGCGGAGTTTTTCTCGATGATCACCGTCATGGTCGGCATGGGGCTCGTCATGCGGTTCGTGACGCCGGCTGCGGTTGGCCACCGGCCCGACCCGTGGGAGTGGGCGTTCTGGAGCTTCGGCGCGCTCGGCTTGCTGGTTGGCGCCGTATGTACCTACCCCATGAACTGGTGGCTCGTGCGCAGAGGATGGAAGCACGGAATGGGCTGAGGAAGCCGTAACGGGCTTTCCGTACGCCAGGCCACGGTCGCTTCCTCGTGGCGTCTCCAAAGCCTGCGAACAACCGTCTGCGTCCGCGAGAGGCCTTTTCGCATCATGCTGCAAGTGTATACTTCTTCCATGTTCTCCCCATTCTTTCCCGGTCACCTGATGCAGGCGTGGCCGTACCTGCCCTTCGTGGGGATGCTCCTGCCGTTGGTCCTGATCGATGTCGGTCTGAAGGGCTGGGGCATGTGGCGCGCCGCGCGGATGGGCAAGCCGGTGTGGTTCGTCGCGCTGCTCATCGTCAACTCGCTGGGGATCCTCCCCGGCGTGTTCCTCCTCCTCACCAGGGAGGAGTACGAGAAGCGAAAGCTCGCGTACCACGTCTAGGCTGGAACTCTCACTGGGCGGGAGGCGTGAATCCTACCCGTCCATCCTTCTCGAAAAGCGTCAGCTCCTTCATCGTGTAATGGGGCGCCCCTTGAATGGCCGAGGGGGCGGACGATGACGGGCTCAGCGAATTCAAATCCATCAGCACCATGTACTTGGCAACGTGCGTGCCGTCGGGAAGCTCGCTGACTACGAGGGGCTGTTTCTCCAGTGCCGCAACCAGTTGATCCGTGCTGAGAATGTTCTTGCCGTACATGTATCCTATTCCCGTCCCGTCGAGTATCGCCTGGGCGTTCCCTTGGGCATAGCTCCGTACGGCGTTGCTCACCGCGGCCGCGGTTTGCGGATCGACCTGGAAGGTGGCCGTGTGGGCAGGTTGTGACGATGATGGTTGGTTGTTGATGAGGGAGGCGTTGCAGCCGGCGAAGAGCAGAGCAGCCGCGACGATGGCGAAGAGATGTGGGTGCTTCATGTTCCCCATACTACAGCATCTCGGTGTGGAGGATATGGGGAATGACATTTTCATTTTCCTTCCGGGGTATGGCATGGCAGAGACGGTCTCATTCCCCCTTCGCCTTTCGATTGTAGTCACGAAACAGCAGCGCACGGCGCTTGGCGGGCGGTGCCGCATCAGCGTACGCCAGAAACTCTTGCGCCACGGGGTTCTCGTGCGCGCGGCGCATCGACGATGCGCCGTCGATGCCGTACAATCCGGCGATGCGCTTCTTGGTGATGGCGAAGGTGGTGGGGATCGGTTGCCCCCCGCCGCCGATGCAGCCGCCCGGGCAGGCCATCACCTCGATGTAGTCGTACGCGTCGGGATTCGCGCGGATCTCGCGCAGCACGGGCCAGATGTTCTTGGGCGTGGCGACGACGGCGAGGCGCACGGTACGTTCGCCTATGGTCACCTCCGCCTTCTTCATCCCGGCGAAGCCGCGCACGGGCTCGAAGGAAATGCCCGGCAGTTCCTTGCCGGTGAGCTTGAAGTACGCGGTGCGCAACGCCGATTCCATCACGCCGCCGGAGGCGCCGTAGATGGCCGCGGCGCCCGAGGATGTTCCCTCGCGGTCCACGCCGCTCGGCTCCAGGTTGGGCAGATCGATGCCGCGCGTCTTGAGCAGCGAGATCAGTTCCCGGCTCGTGAGCACGTAGTCGACGGGTTTGAGGCCGTCGACTGTCACGGCGTCGAGGCCGGCTTCGTACTTCTTCGACGTGCACGGCATGATGGAGACGACGACGATTTTTTGGGGATCGATGCCCGCCTTCTCGGCCCACCACGTCTTGTACGCGCCGCCCGCGTGGATCTGCGGCGAGCGGGAAGTCGTGAGCTGCGGGATCAAGTCCGGCTTGTAGAACTCCACGAACTTCACCCACGCCGGGCAGCACGAGGTGAACATCGGGCCGGGGATCGGCGCGTCGGCGCGCGTGCCTTCGGCGTAGCCCCACTTGTGTTGCAGGCGTTCGAGCAGCTCCTCGGCTTCGACCATCGTGGTGATGTCGGCACCCATGTTCACGTCGAACACTTTCGAGAACCCCAGCAGCCTGTACGCCGTGCAGAGCTGGCCGTACACATTCGTGCCCACGGGCAGGCCGAACGCCTCGCCGACGCTCACGCGCACCGAGGGCGCCGTCTGCACGACGACGGTCTTCTCGTCGTCGCGCAGCGCCTCGAGCACCTGGTCCAGGTGGCTCTGCTCGCGGATGGCGCCCACGGGGCAGTGCACGGTGCACTGGCCGCAGTAGATGCAGTCGTTGGCGGGATCGGCGTTGAACCCCACGCGCGTCTTGGAGGAAGTTCCTTCCAGCTTCAAGTGGCTGATGCCGATCATCTGGCACGCCTCCACACACTTGTTGCAGGCGATGCAGAGGGCCGGATCGAACTCGGCCGCCGTGCCCAGCTTGTGGATCTCGCGCTGCGGGTCGTCGCGCTTGTACGTCGCGCCCGCCACGCCGTACCGCGCGAGCTCCTCGGCCGTGCGGCTGTAGTAGCCGTGGCGCGTGAGCGGGGAATTGCTGTGGTAGTCGCCGAAGAGGAGTTCCATGTTCTGTGTTCTCAGCCGGAGAACGTCGGGCGTGTCGAGCAGCACCCGCAATCCTTCGCGTGCGAGGAGATTGCAGGACGTGGTAACCACGTCTCCCTGTTCCGTCTCCTCGGCCACCAGGCAGGTGCGGCAGTTGGCATCGACCGGCAGATCCTCGTGCGTGCAGAAGTGGGGGATGTCGATGCCGTTGCGCAGCGCCAATTGCAGAATACTCTCGCCCTCCACGGCCCGGTACGGCGTGCCGTTGAGGTACACCGTCACGGTGGGAGTCGCCTGTGTCTCGAGCGGGATACGGTTCATGGGTCAAGAACGGTGGAGGATGTTGCGGTAGTAGCTCACGAGCGGCACGGGGACGGATCTGCCGAGCGCGCAGAAGGAGGTCTTCTCGAGCGTCTCGAAGATGGGCGCCATGCGTTCCCACGGCAGTTCGTCGTGGTCCTCGATGAGCCGCACCAGCTGGTATGTGCCCTCGCGGCACGGCGTGCACTTGCCGCAGCTCTCGCGATGGAAGAAATCGAGCCACTTCCGCGCCAGCAGGCGCGGGTTCTCATCCAGCGGATGCACGATGATGGCACCCGTGCCGTGCACGCTCGTTGAGGCCAGCTGCTCCGCGCCGTACACCGGCCCGCTGCCGCCGCCCACCTGCACGAAGTACGGGATATGCGGGATGTTGCCCGTTTCCTGCAGCACCTGCAGCACGGTTGAGGACGCCGGCAGGTGGAACACGCCCCGGTTCGGCACGGCGCCGGACACGCAGAAGAACCGCTTGTACTCGTACGTGCCGTTCGCGACGCAGGCGACGTCGTAGAGCGTCTCGATGTTGTGGATGAGCGTCGGCTTGCCGTGCAGGCCGGACGCGGTCGGGAAGGGCGGCTTGTGGCGCGGCTCCACGCGCTCGCCCTCCATGGCGTTGAGCAATGCCGTCTCCTCGCCGCCGATGTACGTGGGCGATTCCTCGAACACGCGGATCTTGAAGCCCGTCTCCTTCGCCTTGGCGATGCGCGCGGCCAGCTGGTCCTTCAGTTTCTCCTCGTAATCGGCGTTCATGTTGAAGATGCCCTCGGCGGCGCCGACGGCCTGCATGGCCAGCTCCAGGCCGGCGAACACGTCGTCTTCGTGGTTCATCAGGATGAACAGATCCTTGAACACGCCCGGCTCGCGCTCCGAGGCGTTGGCGATGACGTACTTCGGCGTCGCCGGCGCGTCGCGCACGGCTTCCCACTTGCGCCATGCCGGGTACTCCGCGCCGCCGCGGCCGACGATGTTCGCAGCCTTCAGCTGTTCGATCAGATCAATCACGTCGCGGCAGGAAGCGCAGGGCGATCAGGGCGAGCGCGCCGCCGCCGAGCGCGGTGACGAGCTGCGCAACGCCCATCATCTTCGCCGCGAGCGGCACCGCGTCGGGCGCGAGCAGCGCGGCCGAGAGGAAACGCGCGGCGAAGACGAGGAAGACGTACTTGAGCACGGAACCGGCCACGACGCCGCCGACGGGCGACCGCGCGCGCAGGAGGTGGAACGCGAGGACGTACAGGGCATTGCCGATCATGATGAACGGCAGCATCGGCGCGAGCGGCAGCGGCAGGAGCCCGCTGACGAGCGCGGTCGGGCTCGGAAGGAGGCCGAGGAAGAGCGCTTCGGTCGGCCCGACGGCCGCGCAGGTGAGCAGGAGCATCATGTTCACGAGCGGGCCCGTGAGCAGCTGCGTATGCCGCACGGTGAGTGGCGCGAGCGTGATGAGCGCGAAGAGCGCGAAGAGGAGGACTCGTTTGCGGATATCGACAAACGAGAGGGTGCGGGTGACGGCGGGCATGAGCGCAACGTAGCAGACGTGCCGCGCGCTTGGCATTGACTGCGGCAGAATTCCGTTCGGCATTCTCGACACCCCTCTCCCGGACCGCGCACTCACCGGAACGTGATCATCATCACCGCGTCTTGGTAGTCGGCCGAGCGCTGGTGCAGTTCGCCGAGCTCCGCGATCACGAGCACGTTGCACGGATCGGTGTAGAGCTCATCACCGTCCATCATTCCCAAGGACGACAGGTAGTCGCGCAGGCCGGGGTCAATGCTGCCGAACCAGCGGCCCTGCGCCAG
>CAZTYD010000054.1:0-6608 GCA_964618035.1 uncultured Candidatus Peribacteria bacterium | reverse complement strand
CACCATCACCACCATGCTCGCCATCTCGCGCATCGAGGCCGGCACGGTGCACGTGGAGCGCACGGAGCTGAAGCTCGGCGGGACACTCAACGACATCCGCGCCGAGTTCCGTACCGCCTACGAGCTCAAGGGGCAGCAGGTGAGCCTCGACTGTCCCACGAACCTGCACATCCACACCGACGAGCACATTCTCAACGAGGTCATCGGCAACCTGCTCATCAATGCCATCAAGTACACGCCCGATGGCGGGCACATCGCGCTGCGGGCGCAGCGGGTGGGCGACCGCATCGTCATCGAGGTGGAGGACGACGGCTTCGGCATCCCCAAGCAGCAGCAGCACAAGATCTTCCAGAAGTTCTTCCGCGGTGATAACGTCGTGAGCGAAGACACGGAGGGCAGCGGATTGGGGCTCTACCTGGTACACCTGCTCGTGACGCGGATGCTCCACGGGACAATCGGATTCCGTTCGGAGGAGGGGAGGGGCACCACGTTCACGCTCTCCTTCCCGGCGTGATCGTCCGCACGGGTAATTCCATTTCCCTCCCCATGACACCTCTCATTCTACTGGCCGAAGACGAGCCGGTGCTGCGCCAGCTGATGCAGATGGAGCTGCATGAGCGCGGCTGCGACGTGGAGGCGGTGACGAACGGCGAGGAAGTCCTCGCCTTCCTGGAGACGCGCACGCCCTCGCTCCTCCTGCTGGATCTGCTGATGCCCAAGCTCGACGGGTTCGAGGTGCTCCGCGCGCTGGCCCCGACGCGCGTCCGGTTTCCCATCATCGTCCTCTCGAACCTCGGGTCGCCCGAAGACAAGCAGAAGTGCCTCCAGATGGGCGCGGCGGAGTTCATCGTGAAGAACGAGGCCGATCCGGATGAAGTGTGGGAGAAGGTGAAGGGGTATGTGTGAGCGGGCCCCATCCCCAACCCTTCCCCGGCTGGCCACTGAGTTTCTCAAATAGAGCAGTCGTTCAATTGCTCAGGAATGAATGTGGGGGACGGGGGAAGGTGCCCCGCGGTGCGGGGCGGATGGGGCCCCTCACGAACTCGCCGACGAGCTCGACGAGCTGTGCACCGGGAAGAGCTCCGTGCACGTGCTGGGCGAGCCATCGCACTTGTACCCGACATCGATGATGCAGCGAGAACAGCCGTCGCCGTTCACCCCGTTGCCGTCGTCGCACTTCTCGACGCCCTCCGCCACTTGACCGTCGCCGCAGACGGTCCAGCAGTAGCTGGGCTGCGTCGTGCCGCAGATGTAGCCGGTTTCGATTTCGCAACTGGCCGAGCATCCGTCGGAGTCGAGCGTGTTGCCGTCGTCGCACTCCTCCTTCCCCACGACGATGCCGTTGCCGCACTCAACGGGATCCGCCGCAGTGTATTTTCCACGGCTCGCTGCGCTGCCGGCCGCGCTCGTACGCATGGACGGCCGTGCGACTCGAATGAGCCTGCCGGCGACCCTCCGCACGACCGGTTTCTTGGAGGATGACGATGATGACAGCAAGCTCTTGCGGCCCGGGAACCGCGCCCGACCGACGACGACCCGCTGGCGGGTGGCGGCCTCGGCGCCGTCTCCCGACGTGAGGAAGAAGCTGGCCGAGAGAACCAGCGTGAAGAGCATGAGGGCGATCGGGGCGGCGCGGCGCATACGGGAGAGCGGGAAACGGAAGTCGGGTACGACTGTACGGCGGAGCGCGCGCGCTGTGAATGAGCATCGCTTTCTCGGTCGACGCAATTCTGCCCTGGTAACATATTCACCTGCCGCGCGCCGCCGCCAAAAGCAGATCGGTATGGAGCCGGTAGTACTTCCCGGCGTCGTCTCCGCACTCCAGCCGGTTCTGCTGGCCGGGCGGGGAATTGATTTCGATGAGCTTCCACGCGCCGTCGCGCGTGCGGGCGCAGTCGACGGTGTAGATGCGGTGGCCGAAGCGCGCGAGTGCCGCATCGACGCGTCCGCAGAGCGCGAGCGCGCCGGCCGGGCGCAGGTGTGCGGGCACCGGCATGAGCCAGCCGCCGAGCGCGAAGTTCGAGAGCAGGATGCCGGAGCCTTTGCGCGGCGTGCGGCAGAAGCTGCAGGCGATGATTCCGTCCATCAGGATGAAGCGGAGATCGTGGATCGCGTCGATGACGCCGGGGATGCCGGCGGACGTGTCGACGAACTCCTGCGCGAGGCAGGGGAAAGTCTCGATGGACGCTTGCTCTTTCGGGCCGATGAAGATGCCGGTCCCGCCGTAGCCCTTCAACGGCTTGAGCACGATCATGTGGCCGGGAATAGTCGCGATGGCCTCCTGAAGGTCGCTTGGTTTCTCGACGAGGATGCTTTTTGGGCAGAGATCCGGGAAAAGCGCGGCCGTGCGGGCTTTGTCATTTGTCAGTCGATCCAAGTCCGGATGATTCAGGACGCGCACGCCGGCATCGGGCGTGAACGTACTGTCTTTGTTGTAGAGGAGATCCGCCTCGAACGGTGTGTCGACTCGTACGAACATGCCGCCGCGGTACCGCCACCCGCGGGCGAACCGCATGCCGCCCAGGTAGTGTTCCTTCGTCAGGGACAGTGTCGCGCGATCGCCGAGCTCCTCGGCGAGATCTTGGTACCCTTGCAGGTAGAACGCGTCTTCCATGGGCGCGTGTTCGAGAAATTTCCCGGCATGGCGGATGACGATGTGAAGCATTCAGTTTGTCTGACGGTCGAGCGGCCGGGTTCTGTCGGCTGCATGGATGGTGCCAACCGACGGCGGGTGCGGTACACTGATCCCGTGCGGCTTTCCCAGACCGTCCTCGGCGTTCCCTTCGCGAACCCCACCGTCCTCGCCTCCGGCATCCTGGGCGTGACGGCGAGTGCCTGGCGGCACGCGGCGCAGTGCGGCGCGGGGGGCGTGACCACCAAGTCGATCTGGCCGCGCGAGCACGCCGGGCATCCGAATCCCACCATCATCTCCACCGAGCACTGGACGCTGAACGCGGTGGGCGTGCCCGATGCGGGTCTCGAGAAAGCGCAGGCGGAGATCGAAGCGTACCGGCAGGATCAGCCCGCGCCCCTCATCGCGAACATCATCGCCGACACGGCGGAGCAGTACGGCGTGGCGGCCGAGGCCGTGGCGCGGCTCAAGCCGGATTTCCTCGAAGTGAACATCAGCTGCCCGAACGTGGAGGATGAATTAGGTCGTCCCTTTGCCTGCAGCGCGCCCGATGCGGCGGCCGTCACCAAGGCCGTGAAGGCCGTGAGCCGGTCGGTTCCCGTCTTCGTCAAACTCTCGCCCAACGTGGAGAACATCGCCGCCATCGCGCGCGCGTGCGCCGAGGCCGGGGCCGATGGGTTCACGGTCATCAACACCCTCGGGCCCGGCATGGCCATCGATCTCCTCACCCGCTTGCCCATTCTGGCCAATCGCACGGGCGGCATGTCGGGCCCCGCCATCAAGCCCGTCGCCGTGCGCTGCGTGGCCGACGTGTACGCGGCCACCGAGGGAAGACTGCCGATCATCGGCACGGGAGGCGTGCACACGGGCGAGGACGCCATCGAAATGCTCCTGGCCGGCGCGAGCCTGGTGGGTATCGGCACGGCGGTGTGGAGCCGCGGAGCGGAAGTATTCCGGCTCGTCTGCGACGAGATGTCGGCGTGGTGCGACGCCAACGGCGTGAAGACTGTGGAGGAGCTGATCGGCGGCATGCACCGTGAGCTGAAGAAACTTCCTCCCCGCGCATGACGAAGCTATCGCTCCAGACCCATCTGCCCCGCACACATCGCATTAGCGCCGCGCGCCGCGAGACGGCCAACGTGCAGACTTTTACCTTCGATGCGTCGCTCGGCGCGGAGCCCGGCCAGTTCGTGATGCTCTGGGTGCCGGGCGTGGACGAGATTCCGATGAGCGTGGCGCACGACGACGGTAAACAGCTGAGCGTCACGTTCTTCGCGGTGGGCGAGGCGACGAAGATACTGGCGCAGAAGAAGGTAGGAGATCCGGTGGGATTGCGCGGCCCGTTCGGCACGCGGTTCCGGTGGCAGAAGAACCAGCACCTCGCGCTGGTGGCGGGCGGGTACGGCGTGGCGCCGCTGCTCTTCACGGCGCGCAGGGCATCGGCAGACGGCTGCCGGGTGGAGGCGATCGTGGGCGCGCGCTCGGCGGAGCATCTTCTCTGTCTGGATGCGTTCGGCTCACTCGGCAACGTCACGCTGCACGTGGCCACCGACGATGGATCGAAGGGCCACAAAGGCTACGGCACCGACATCCTCGCGCAGCTGCTGCAGTCCGGCGACGCCGTCGATGGCGTGCTGGCCTGCGGCCCCGAGCTCATGCTCCAGCGCGCGATGGAGGTGGCCGATGCGGCCGGCGTGCCGAGCCAGCTCTCGATGGAGCGGTACATGAAGTGCGGCTACGGCCTGTGCGGCAACTGCACGGTCGATCCGCTCGGTATCCGCCTGTGCGTGGAAGGGCCGGTGATTCCCGGCGATCTGGCCAAGAAGATCGGGGAGTTCGGCAAGTACCATCGGGACGAACTGGGGAGGAAGCATGCATTCTAAGATGCTGAGCGGGTTGCGTCTCAAGCAAGTGGCGAGAGCGGAGAGCGAAGAGGGATACGCGTTTAGCCGCAAGCGAGCACGTCGTTACTCGCTGCGTATCGCTATCCGCTCACCGCTTATCGCTTCGTTATTCACCATCTTTCGCACGAGGGTTACACGTGTATCATTTCCCCATGCCCCACGCCCTCCACCTCATCTACGCCTCCACCAGCGGCAACACCGAGTTCGTCGTGCAGACGGTCGCATCCGCCATTCTTGCGCTCGATGCAGGTATCGACGTGGAGGTGCAGCGCGCGGAGCAGGCGCAGCCTGAGGATCTCCTGCGCGGCGACGTGGTGGTACTGGCCTCGGGCACCTGGAACACGGGCGGGCAGGAGGGCCAGTTGAATCCGCTGATGCACGCGCTGCTGATGGACAGGGCGAAGGAGGTCGACTTGGGCGGCAAGCCGGTGGCGTTCATCAGCCTCGGCGACGACCGGTACTACTTCACCACGCGCTGCACCGAGCACTTCATGCGCTACCTGCGCGAGCACGGCGGCACGCAGTTCCACCTGCCGCTCATTATCGTCAACGAGCCGTACGACCAGGCGGAGAAGATACGGAAATGGGCGGGACAGCTAGCGGAGAAAATGCGTAGTGCGTGAGGGAAGATTTCAAGATTGCAAGACTGCAAGATTGCAAAGTAATTCAGGTATTGCTTCATTCGTCCTCGTCATCATGGCACCGACAACCGCACCCTACGGCAGTTGGAAATCGCCGGTCACGTCCGATCTTATCGTTCAATCATCAATCGGATTGAGCGGATTGACGGTGGATGGCGACGGTCTCTACTGGCTCGAGATGCGGCCGCCGGAAGGCGGCCGGTACGCGCTGGTGCGGCGCACGCCGGATGGCAAGCAGGAGGACGTGCTCGCGCCGCCGTGGAATGCCCGTACGCGCGTGCACGAGTACGGCGGCGGTTCCTACATCGTGCACAAAGGCGTCGCGTACTTTACGCACTTTCCGGATCAGCGACTGTACCGAAAGGAGGTGGGGAAGGAACCCGTTGCCATCAGCCCCGAAACGGACTGGCGCTACGCGGATTTCGCCATGGACGAACGCCGCAATCGCCTCATCTGCGTGCGGGAGGACCATACGACGGAGGGGCAGTATCCCGAGACCACCATCGGCGCCATCGATCTCGACTCGCAGGAGCAGACGGTGCTCGTGTCGGGTGCCGATTTCTACATGGCGCCGCGTTTGAGCCCGGACGGCAACACGCTCGCGTGGATCAGCTGGGTGCACCCGAACATGCCGTGGGACGATTCATCTGTCTCGATGGCGAAAGTGCAGGATGATGGGTCGCTTGGCGATATCCGTCACGTCGCGGGCGGCACGGACGAATCCATCTGCCTGCCCGCGTGGTCGCCGGACAGCATTCTGTACTTCGTGTCGGATCGAACCGACTGGTGGAACCTCTATTGCCTCGTCGATGGCGAAGTGGAACAGGTGACGGATCTTGACGCCGAGTTCGGCTTGCCTGCCTGGGTATTCGGAGACACGACGTATGATTTTGTTGATTCCAATACGATGCTCTGCACGTACACGCAGAAGGGGGTATGGCATCTTGTTCTGTTGGATCTGAAGACGAAGAAAATCCGACCTATCGAGACCGCGTACGATCACTTCGACTACGTGACGGTTCTTGACGGCAAGCTGGCGACCATCGCCGGATCGCCGACGCAGCCGCGATCGGTGGTGCTGATCGATCCGCAGACGGGGAGAGCGGAGGTGCTCAAGCAGGCGCTCTCCATTGCTGTCGATGATGGCTACATTTCCATTCCGCAGGCCATCGAATTCCCGACGACGGACGGCAAGACGGCGCACGCGTTCTACTACGCGCCGCGCAACGAGGATTTCGCGGCACCAACTGGCGAGAAACCGCCGCTCCTCGTGCTGAGCCACGGCGGGCCGACGGGCGCGACGTCCAACGTGTTCTCGGCGGGCATCCAGTACTGGACCAGCCGCGGGTTCGCGGTGGTCGACGTGAACTACGGCGGCAGTACCGGGGACGGCCGCGAGTACCGTCAACGGCTGAATGATAACTGGGGCGT
>CAZTYD010000053.1:0-6644 GCA_964618035.1 uncultured Candidatus Peribacteria bacterium | reverse complement strand
CCACGTCGCTCGCGAGCGACGTGGCGGAGAGGGGGGGATTCGAACCCCCGATACGGTTTTAACGCCGTATACCGCATTAGCAGTGCGGCCCTTTCGGCCTCTCAGGCACCTCTCCGCGCGCCGGCAGTATAGGCAAACCGGCTGCGGCAGTGCCAGTCAATCTTTGGCTGTATCGAACACTGAGTGGAGAAATGCCGTTTGCATTCAGACGCGCGTGCGGCACGCTACAGGCATGACCGACTGGACACACGTTCCCATTCTGCTGAGGCAAGAGGGCGAGGATTCCACCCATCCGGATGTCCTCGATGTCCTGTCTCCACGGCCTCAGGAATCGGTCCTCGACGCGACGGTGGGTTTGGGCGGTCATGCGCAGGCCTTCCTCGCGAGAACGAGTCCCGATGGCATTCTCACCGGCATGGAGGCGGATCAGGAGAACCTCGCGATCGCGAGTGACCGCCTCAAAGGCTTTAAGGAAAGAGTGCGCTTGATTCACGCGAATTTTCGAGAGATCGCTTCTCTGGATTTTCCTCAGCAAGACATCATCTTCGCGGATCTCGGTCTGAGTTCGCCGCACCTCGATGATCCCGCGCGCGGGTTCAGTTTCCGTGCCGACGCGCCGTTGGACATGCGCTTCGACCGCACAGCCGGAACCACCGCTGCCGAATGGTTGCAGTCTGCGAATGAGGCGGATATGCGACAGGTCTTCCGCATGTACGGCGAGCTGCGCGAGGCGCATCGATTGGCGCATCACCTCTACAGAGTTGCACGGCAATCACCGGAAGCGCTCGCAACCACGCGCGGCCTCAAGAATGTCTGTGAGAGCGTCTTCGCGTACCGGACGCCGTCTGTGCTCCCGCAGGTGTTCCAGGCGATCCGCATGCACATCAACGACGAAATCGGCGCACTCACGTCTCTTCTCTCGGCCGCGCCTACGCTCTTGAAGCCCGGCGGCCGGCTGGGGATCATCACGTTTCACTCACTGGAGGACCGTCTGGTGAAGCAGACCTTCCGCGCTCTCGCGACGCCGTCCAAAGACGAAGTGACGGGCGCCGTGAGCGTCGACGCGCCGTTTGAACTGTTGACGAAGAAGCCACTCCTGCCGAGCGCGCGCGAGGTTGAACGCAATCCGCGCGCTCGCAGCGCGAAATTCCGCGCAATCCGCCTCTTAACCGCCGCCTGAATTCTTCCAGATCTTCGCTTCGTGCAACGGGAGTGTGTCTGGTAGTATGCCGGATGTGTTCGACTCGCTCTTCTCGTCGTCGACGTCTTCCGAGATGCCGCACCGGCTCTCGCTCGGTCGCATGGTGAACCAGAGCACGGTGCTCCTGATGGCGTGCATCGGCTCGTTGATTCTGATCCTCGCGCTCCTCATCCTCTTCCACGAGAACGCCAACGCGACGAAAGGCTACGATCTTCGCAATCTGGAAGCCGACCGCAACGGCGCCCTGCTGGAGCAGGAGGTGCTCGCCAGCCAGATCTCCGAGGCACAAGCGCTCAATAACCTCCAGAACGACCAGCAGATCCAGCAGATGATCCCGGCAACGAAGCCGCTGTACGCCAAAGCGGCGCCGTCGGTGGCGATGCAGCATTAAACGATACGTCAAATTCTCCGCGAGGGGGTCCCCCCCCCTCGCGGAATGCGCCCTCCTTGGCGCGTCGCGTCGCCGGTCACCAGTAGGAAAAATGGATCGTGTACCGGAACACGTCCCACCCCGGTCCGTACACGTTCAGCCACTCGTCCCTGTACAGCCGGTTGGCCCCCATCATGGGGCCGGCCATGACACCGGCCGGGACCACCGCATACGTTGGGGGTCCCGCGGGGCCGATTTCGGCCAGGCCGACGGGGTTGTTCGAGTAGAACAGCACCACGTCTGCCCCGGGCATGTACGCATTGATCCAATAGACCCCCTCACCGGGCCGGGTCGAGTAGACACTGGAGGGGGCGACCTGGCTCACCAGGCCGGTGGCTGTGTTCTTGACGAAGACGGACTGGACGGTCACCCCCGGGGGGAAGGCGACCGCGATGCCCGCCGTGTTGTCGAACACGTACGTCTGGGCCGTGGCCGTGGAACCGGCCCCGAACAGGGAGAGACAAACGACGACGCTGCCAAAAAACAAACGCATTTTCTACACCTTCGTTGGTGCACGAGCCCACGTCTTACCCTCAGGACATTCCTGCGGGCACAACTGCGTGTGCTCTATATATATTAAGACATATAAATTAATTTATAACAAACAAGTTCACTTGACATTCTATTACTACAACATAAGCAAATACTCAAGAATTATTCATCCATTGCCCAATCCTCCTTCACCCCATCGTCCGCACCTGGATCGTATGGATGTCCACCCCGTTCGCGCGCGCGTCGGCGACGATGATGACATCCTGCTTCGCTTTCACGAGCTTGCGCTGCTTCAGCGTCCGTAAGGCATCCTGCACCGTGTGCTCGGGATCGTCGTGGAAGGGGATGCAGAGGGGGAGGATGCCGTACGAGAGCTGCAGCTGCCGCTGGATGATCTCGCTGGGCGAGAACGAGTAGATGGGGAGATCCGGCCGGTACTTGCACACGTCGCGCGCCGTCTTGCCGCTGCGCGTGACCACGACGATCGCGGCCGCGCTGGTGCTGGTGGCGAGCGTGACGGCCGCCTCGGCGCGCGCCTCGCGGTTGTTGTGCACTCCCAGATCCTCCATGGCGCCCATGCGCGCGAGGTGCTCCTCCGTGGCCGTGAGCACGCGGTCCATCGCCCGCAGCGACGCGATGACGTGCTTGCCCGCCGCCGTTTCGCCCGAGAGCATCGTCGCGTCGGCGCGGGTCGTGGCGGCGTGCGCGATGTCCGTCACCTCCGCGCGCGTGGGCATGGGGTTCTCGATCATGCTCTCAAGCATGTGCGTGGCGACGATGACGGGCTTGCTCGCTTCGCGGCAGTCGAAGACGATTTCGTCTTGGATCACGGGCACGCGCTCAAAGGGCACCTCGGCGCCCAGATCGCCGCGCGCCACCATGATGCCGTCGGCCGCGCGGATGATGTCGTTGATGTTCTCGACCGCCTGCCGCGTCTCGATCTTCGCCAGCAACTGGATGGTACTCTCGCGCTTGGCGAGGAACGCGCGCACCCTCTCGACATCCTCCGCCGACTGCACGAACGAGAGCGCGATGAAATCGACCCCCTGCTCAATGCCGAACGCGATGTCGGACCAATCCTTCTCGGTCACCGAATCGAGATCCAGATCCGCCCCCGGCAGGTTCACGTGGCGCCGCGATCCGATGGAGCCGGCGTCGCGCGCCCTGGCGATCACGTACTCGTCCTTCACCGCCACGAAATCGAACGTGAGCTCACCGTTGTCGAGCAGGATCTGATCCGCGCTGCCGGCTACCTTCGCGAAATTGTCGTAATTCACGCGGATCACCTCGCGGCCGGCGTGCTCCACCGGCACCGCCGAGAAGATCACTTCCTGGCCGGCGCGGATGGGCAGCGGCGCGGCACGATCGCCCGTGCGAATCTCGGCTCCCTGGGTATCCATGAGGATCGACACGCACGCATGCTCGTTCGAGGCGGCGGCCTTGATGCGCTTGATCACCTCGGCGTGGTCCTCCTGCGAGCCGTGCGACATATTGATGCGCGCGACGTTCATGCCGTTCTCGATGAGCGCTTCGATCTCCTTTGTGCCGCTGCTGGCCGGCCCGATGGTGCAGATGATTTTAGTGGATCGCATGGCCCAAGGGTAGCGAGCCACCGCTCCCGCGCCAATCCACATCGCTCCATTCGGCTTCGTTTCGGGCTGCAAACGGGCAAGACATAGAATCGCATCTATGGTAAAATAGTAGGAAATGCACATTTCCAAACGGATCACGCTCGGCACGGTGTCGTTGCTGTCGTTCTCGCTGGCACTCGTCATCATGGGCGCACTGACGCAGCAGGCAGACCGCGAAGGGTCGAGTGCGCAGCTACAGGCCGCGTCGAGCAGCATCCCCGTCAAGAGACGGGGAACGAGCTACCGGCCCGCGCTCCCGGCACAGACGTACACGACGCAGGGCGTGCCCGGCGTGTGCGGCAACGGCAACGTGGAACCGGGTGAGGAGTGCGACGACCGCTACAACAACGGCTTCGGCCGCTGTTCCAAGGACTGCAAGATCCAGTACTGCGGCGATGGGATCCTGACGCCCGGCCTGGGCGAAGAGTGCGAAGCGCAGCTGAGGACCTACCTGGATCCCGATACGAACCAGCAGTACGAAGAGCTCGGATTCGACACGCGCAGCTGCGGGGGCATCGTCTGCAGCGCACCGGATCCGGCAAAGGGGATTGCCGGATGCAAGCGGCAATTTCTGCCCGCCTGCAACGCCGCATCGACCGGCACGCCGACGAGCTCGACGGCAATGGTTCCATCCCCGCCCGATGCGTCCGAATCCGTTCCCGTCAGCTCCGTCGCCGTCGGGGGGGCGAATTGCGGCAACGGCATTCGCGACGCAGGCGAACAGTGCGATACGGGACCGAAGAATTCCGACACGGCGCCGAACAGCTGCCGTGCCGATTGCTCCCTCCCGCGCTGCGGCGATGGCGTCGTCGATGCATACCTGCAGGAGCAGTGCGACGATGGCGCGCGCAATAGCAATCAATCGGACCAATGCCGCAGCAACTGCACCCTGCCGCGTTGCGGTGACGGGATCGTCGACAGCGGCGAGCAGTGCGACCGCACGGAGGGCTGTACGTCAACGTGCACGCTGCTTGACCACCCATCGTCTGCCTCATTCGTCGATGCAAACAATAGCTCAGCACTTGGAATGTCTCTCATGTCCGCCCGCTGCGGCAACGGCATCGTCGAAGACGGCGAACAGTGCGACGGTGGGCCGCAATGTACGGTAGATTGCCAGCTGTTCTACGCCGCAGCTCCCATCTCAGGCGAATCGTCGGCTTCGTTCTCATCCGAAACGGTTGCGAATAACGCACCCGCCCTCGCGCCCGTCTGCGGCAATGGCAGAGTGGAGCCGCCCGAACAGTGCGACGACGCCAATACCGTCACGGGCGACGGCTGCAGCGCCCTGTGTCTCCTCGAGACGTCGGGGGCAACGCCCGCACAGGCATCGGCCGTCGACGGGAGCCTCTTCGTCGTCTTCACCGTCATGAGCCTCCTGGGTTTCATTACCGGCGCATCCGTCGGATTGCTGGCAAGAAGGGGGGCGAATTGAGCGGGGGGGGTCTCCTTCCTGCGGTTCCTGCAGCGCAGAGGCACTAGGGCAATCTGCCTCAGGCGATCCGAACGGAGCTCCCCCTTTGACCCTGGCACCGACGTGCCTTTTCTGGTATACTGGTTCGAATTCTTCACACCCACATCCATGTTCTACACACTTCTCCCTCTCCTCGTCGGACTCAACGGCGCCGCACTCGGGTACAACCTCCACCGCTTGTGGGATGCGTACCGCCGCCCGTCGCTCAACTGGGAACTTCCGGAGTAGAGACCGTCGCAGCCGCAATGGTACGAGAGCCTCGAACGGGGCTCTTTCAGTGTCCGCCGGAGGAATCGCCGCGCTCGAGATCCTTCACGTTCGGCAGGCTGAACGACACGAGGAAGCCGAGGAGGGCGAAGAAGGCGGCGTACAGTAAAGCCTGCCGGTTCGCGTACGTCATCGACTCGCGCATCACGCCGCCGATGGTCTGCAGGATGTGCGGCGGAATCGACGAGGACAAGGCAGCCCCCAGGTGTTCCATGCTCAAGGCCTCCTCGGTGAGTGCGCGCGCGATGTCCGGCTTCACATCCGCGGGAATGAGCGGACTCTGACTCACATGCAGTTGCACCTGCGCGGCCAGGGCCGTGAGCAGAACCGAGCCGATGATGGCGGAGCCGAGCGATTGGCCGATCTGCCGAAACGTATTGTTCAGCCCGGATGCCTCGCCGGCATCGCGCGCCGGCACGGCCGAGAGCGAAAGATTACTGATCTGCGCCATGATCAGCCCCATGCCGCATCCGTAGATGCCGAGCCCGACGATCAAATCCTTCGGCGTCGCGTCGGGTGACAGAGTCCATCGCAGGATGAAGATGGCGCTGATGTTCAGAAGCAGACCCAACTGAATGAGCCGCTTCGGCGTGATGTACTTCGTGAAGACACCCGAGAGCGGCGCGATCACGAGCATCGAGAGCGAGAGCGGCAGGAGCGCGATGCCCGTATGGAACGCGTCCAGGCCGCGCACGCTCTGCAGGAAGACCGGCAGCGCGAAGATGATCCCGGCCTGCCCGAGCGAGAGGACCGCTGTCGTGACGATGCCGGACGTGAACTGTCGATTGCGGAAGATGTGAAGTGAGACGAGCGGCATCTTCCCCCGCCGCTCCACGCGGCGCTCCCACAGCGCAAATATCGCCAGGAAGAGAACGCCCGCGATGACAGCCACCGGCACCACGGACCATGGTCCCAACGGCAACGTCCAGCCGGACACAACGAACGGCGCTTTCGCAAGCCACCAGCCGTAGGTCGACGATTCGATGATGCCGAAGATTACCAGCGTGAGGCCGATGCCCGAAAGGATGACGCCGCCGACGTCGAGCGATGTCTTCCTGTCCTTGTCGCGCACGTCGCGGATGATGAGGGAACCGAGGAGCAAGATAGCTGCGACGAACACGTTGATGCGAAATCCCCAGCGCCAGCTGTACC
>CAZTYD010000052.1:0-6774 GCA_964618035.1 uncultured Candidatus Peribacteria bacterium | reverse complement strand
CCAGTACTGGGTATGCGGATTGACCGTACGCTGCTTCGCGATCCACTTGTCGTAGCCGCCGTTGCCGCGGCCGATGCGGCAGCCGCGGCGATCGAACGCGCGGCCCGGCACGAGGACGAGATCGAGTGTTTTCGGATCCAGCGGCGGACAATCGAAACCGGGTTCGCGGATATTCAGCTCGCCGGTGATGAGAGTATCCAGACTCTCCACGCGGCGGAAGGTGAGTTGCATCTTATCGAAGCGGGGCAGGTGCACGGCGATGCCGCGCGCGAGGAATTCGCTGATGGCCGGTTCCAAATCCACTTCGTCCCTCAATGCAACGTAGGCGCACACGCTCTTCGTCTCGGGTGGCAGATGCTCCAGGATCCGCCGGCAGATCGACCGGCTCTCGGCCGCCCGGTCACCCTCGCTCATGCGGAGAATGCGTTCTTTGACGGACTGGCGCAGGTGGGATTTTTCGTCCTGGATATGCATAGTCGGTAGTTTGTAGTTTGTAGTCGGTAGTGACAAGGTTATATCTGCCTCACTACAGACTACCGACTAAAGACTACAGACTCAGAACACATCCGCCGCCGCTTCCGCCAAATTCACCAGATCGTCATTGGGGGGCGGGGCTTTCGAGAGATCCTCGTCGAGCACGCACTCGATGCGGAACGGATGGTGGAACACCTGCCTGAGCAGTCCTTCGACCGAGGACGACGCATCGTGCTGCGCCACGCGGTCGCGGTGGAAGCCGGAGGGGAAGCTGATGACGACCTTGTCGCCCCGGATGGCGACGAGACGGCCGTTCTTCAGCGACATTTTGGCCGAGGACGGCGTCGTCTGGTTCACGATGTCGGGCCACTTGTCGAGCAGCGCCTCGAAGGAGAGATTGATCGGTTCATCCGCTGATTGATTGTTGGTTGCCGGTTCATGGGACTTTTGCGCCGGAGCGGCGGGAACGGCGCTCGCCGGTGGCGCTTCCGCCTTCTGTCTTCTGATTTCTGATTCCTGCTTCGCCGGCTGAATCTCCTTGCCCAGTGCTTCTGCCGACGCAGATTCCTGCCCGCTGCCCGCTGAACGCTGCCCGCTCGCCTGTAGTAATGCTGCTTCCAATGCGAGTGCCGGCACAGGCGAGAAGCGCAGATCCTTCACGGCCTGCAATACCAGATCGATCAATCGCACGATGCCGTCGATCGGCTGCCGCTGCTCCACGGCCCGATGCAGCATCCGGCGCAGCTCGGCCAGGAGCTCGCGGGCGAAGGACTCGAGCGACACGCCGGCTTCGTCGAGCGTCTCGATGCTGCGGATCAGCGTCTCGCGGTTCCCCGACGCGATGGCGTCGAGGACGCGCGTCACGTGCTCGAAGCCGATGCCGCCCACGCGCTGCTGCACGTCCTGCGCGGTGATGGCGGGCAGCGAGCGGAGTTGGTCGAGCAGCGAGATGGCATCGCGTAGCCCGCCCTGCGCGGCGCGCGCGATGGCTTGCACGGCCGGGGGCTCGACGGCGATGGATTCCTCGCCGGCGATGTACTGCAGACGCCGCACGATGTCCTCGTCGGCGATCTGCCGGAAGGTGAAGCGCTGGCAGCGCGACTGGATGGTGGCGGGCACTTTCTGCAACTCGGTGGTGGCGAGGATGAAGTAGGCGTACGGGGGCGGTTCCTCGAGCGTCTTGAGCAGCGCGTTGAACGCCTCGCGCGTGAGCATGTGCACCTCGTCGATGATGTACACCTTCGCGGCCGCCGCGACGGGGGAGAACTGGATCTTCTCGACCAGCGAGCGGATGTCGTCGATGCCGCGATTGCTGGCCGCGTCGATCTCGATCAGGTCCGTCACCGTGCCGTCCTCCACGCCCTTGATGATCTGTTCCTGCAGAGCGGGATCCTCCATTCCCTCCGTCAGCACGCTCTTCGCCAGGATGCGCGCCATCGATGTCTTTCCCGTCCCGCGCGGCCCGGCGAACAGGTACGCGTGCGCCACTTTCTTCTGCTTCACGGCCTCGGAGAGCGTCCTCACCACATCCTGCTGGCCGGACACATCGGCGAAGGTCTGAGGACGATATTTACGGTAGAGGGACATGGGGGGAGAGTAGCAGTTGCGGGAGAAGATCCCAAGATTGCAAGACTGCAAGATTGCAAAGAAAATCCAAGACGACGAGACACCCACATGTGTCACCCTGAGGAGCGCCTCAGTGCGTCTCGAAGGGTGCAGTCTTGAATTCTTCATCAACTCTTAGTCTTGTAGTGTATGATAGTTCTGTATTTTTCTCTCTACCTCATGAAGCGTTTCTTCATTGTCTCCGTTCTCACCCTCGGCCTCGTCGCCTGCGGCGTCGACACAACCGGCCTTTCGAAAGACAGCAGCCGGACGCCGGCCGGGAACCCCGATGCCGCCATTACCGTCGTGGAGTACGCCGATCTGCAGTGTCCGGCCTGCCGCACGGCGAATCAAACCATCGTCCAGCCTCTGGTGAAGCAGTACGGATCGGAGATTCGCTACGAGTTCCGCCACTTCCCCCTGCGTACCATCCACCAGTACACCATGGATCTGGCCGAAACCGCCGAGTGCGCGGCGGATCAGGGCAAGTTCTGGGAGTACCTGGATACGGCCTTCGAGAAGCAGCCGGAGCTCACCAAATCGTCCGTGCGCCAGTGGGCGGCGGACTTGGGGCTCGACATGCCGCTGCTCGACCGTTGCGTGAAATCGCACATCAAGCGCGACGAGATTCTCGCCGACTACCAGAAGGGCTTGGACGAAGGCGTGGAGGGAACGCCGACGTTCTTCGTGAACGGCAAGAAGGTGAACAGCAATCTCGATGCGATCACCGCGGCGATCGAGGAGGCGAAGAGCGGGGCAGGGCAGAGATTGTGATGGATTGAATATGGAGAATTGAGAATTGAGAATGATGGAAGTAACCCTGCGTTCTGGGCACTCCGATCATTCTCAATTTTCCATTTTCAATTCTCCATTACTTTCCCAGCTGCGCGAACCCGTATATCCGCTTTAACCGTGTGTCGTACAACACGGCCGCGTTGTACTCGCCTTCCTTGGGTACCGCGTACGACTGCGCGCCGAACTCGGCGCGCAGGAGGCCCAGATTCAGGGCGGACGCGTCCGGGAACGTGACATCGCGCGGATCCACGGCTTTGGTGAGCATCAAGCGGAGTGCGGGGCCGGGATCGGTCGCAAAATCCACGCCGACGTACAGCGTGCCGTCGAGGAGCAAGGCCGTGCCGGCCACCGCCTGCTTCGCGGGCAGGAAGGTGCCGCTTCGTCCGGTGAGGATCTTCGCCGTCTCCTGTTTCGAGCGGGCCGTGGCCTGGTCTTTCAGTTGCTCCACGTACGATTTCCTCGCGCCATCCTTCGCTAATTCCGCCTGGTCGTTCATGAGTATGTCGACCATGACCTGCCCCAGATCGTCGAAGTGCTGCTTGGCGACGAGGGGGTTCTGCAGCGGGTCTGCCGTACGGGCCGAGGGCGCGCCGGAGCAGGCGGCGAGAACGAGCGATGCGCCGAGCGCGAAGAAGAGTGTGCGTCGCATGGGAGGCGGAGGAATGTGGGGCGATTGTACTATCGGAACGCTATTTGGCAATTTCAGGCGGCCTCGTGGTACTCAGCCGGCCCGTGTGACGTGAAGCGAACATTCTGCTTGAGGAGCGTCCGCAAGCCGGATTTGAGCGGGTAGTGGAAGTTCTTCACGATCTCGCGCTGCTTGTCGTAGCTGATGTTCTTGGCTTTGAGCGTGGTCCAGTAGCCGTACATTTCATCGTCGCGGCGGTTCCTTACCGATTCGTACATCGTTCGCGCAGCACCCTGTGAATCGCCCATGTACACGATCTGCGGGCTCGTATTCTGCTGCCGAACGGCGGCGGTATCCTCGGTCTCTCCCTCGATGATATTCACCTCCAGCATGCGCTGGTGCCCGTCTTTCATGCGCTCCTTCGTTTGCTCACGATGGAATTGGCTCTCGGAATCCACGACGCCCTTCTCCTCCGTCCAGTGGCCGTGCTCCTTCACCCAGATGAGGTTGTACGTCAGTTGCATCAGGCGGCTGAGGATCTTGAGGTCGTTGTCTTCCAGCGCGGCGCGGTACATCGTCTGGTACGGTTCGGGGATCTGCTTGAGCATCGTGCGCATGTCGTCGAGGGTCTTCTGGGGATTCGGCACCATCTTCAAAACTTCTGCGTCGGATGGTTTATGGTGACGCAGATAGGATTCCAGTGAGATGAGCTCCAGGTCCTGCGGATCCAACGATTTCGCCTCTTCGATCGTCTCTTCTGCGCCCTCCCAATCCTCCGTGTACAGGAAGTGGCGGATGCGCATCTTTAGGTTCTTCAGGGATGTGTGTTGCTCTTTTCCTTCCTGCAAGCGCCACCTGCCTTCCTCAACATGCGCCTCGCGCTTTTCGTAGGGCCATTCCAGGAAGGTGTCCAGGTCGACATCCGGGAACCCGCGCGGGGTGCCCCACTTCTTCATGGCCTGTTCGTTCGCATCGAATTGGAGGCGCACTTTCGTCCAATTTCTCACGTAGAACGCTTCGAAGGTGCCATTCAGAAATTCCTCCACTTCTTCCGGCGTGTCGAAGTGGGAGAAGATCCGATCCATCCACTTCGAGACCTTCGACGGCGCCATGATGCTGTTCGCCCCGCCGGCGAGGGATTCCAGCTTCTTGCGCACCGCCTTGTGCGACCGTTCCATGTCGGGCCCTTTCTTCCGTGCGCTCAGGATCGCCCGTACTTCCTGCAGCAGCGCGAGGCGCTTCGGGTATTTCAGATTGAGGAACTGCTCTTCGTCCAGGAAGGCGCCCACATTCTGCACGTCCCGCGACGTCAGGGTCTTCAGTTGGGGATCTTTCAGCACTTCTCGGCGTTCCCGTGCCACTTTCTTCCACTCGGTGATGTAGCCGGGCAACTTCTTTTGCACGTAATTCTCCTTCTGCTTGTAGTTGACGTTGGGATCTTTGAATTTATCGGATAACTCTTTAATGATGCGCATCGACACCGCGCGCGGCTGCTGGTTGTACGCCTCGAAGAGGCGATCCATCAGTTCGTTATGGTACAACTTCTGAGCCGATTGCATCATGGCCTGGGCTCTTACTTCCCAAAAGGATTCCCAGCCTGCAATGTCTTCCTCCGTCAGGTTGATGTGCGCGAGTCCCGTGCGCAGCTCCTCGGTCTCTTCCGTCGAAGCGGCATGCAGCTCATCGTACGTGACGCGGAAGTACGTCTGGAAGTTCTCGATGATCTTGTCGCGCCGCTCCGCCAGATCTGTGGTTTTGGTACGGGCATCGATGCCGACTTCTCCGCTTACATCAGCCTTTTCTGCAAGAGTTCCCATGTGTGGGTATTGTGAAGATGCCGTTGTGGTTGTACAAGCTTTCTTTCTCTGTTTTCTCGCCTCAAAACCCGCTTCCCTTCACCCCTCCCTCTGCTATTCTGCGCCCATGATTCTGTTCGGCCGACGCGTTCAGCGGAACGCTATGGCCGACAAGCTGACTTCCTCGCCACTATGATTCTCTCTGATCGGGACATACGACAGGCACTGGAATCCGGGCGCGTGAAGATCGATGTTCCCGTGGGGCAGTACCTGCAGCACGTCCACGCGTCGAGCATGGATCTGCGGCTCGGCAGCACCTTCAAGCTCTACGACCACAGCAAGTTCGCGGTGCTCGACCCCAAGCGGCCCGAGACGTTCCACGGCCTCATGCGGACCGTGGTGGTGCCGGAAGGCGAATCGTACATGGTGCAGCCGGGCGAGTTCGTGCTGGGCGTGACGCAGGAGACCATCACGCTGCCGGACGATCTGGTGGCGCGGGTGGAAGGCAGGTCGTCGCTCGGGCGCCTCGGCATCATCGTCCACTCTACGGCCGGGTTCGTGGATCCGGGTTTCTCGGGCACCATCACGCTCGAGATCAGCAACCTGAATCGCATGCCGGTGGCGCTGTACCCGGGCATGCGCATCTGCCAGCTCGCATTCGAGGTCATGTCCAGCCCGGCCGAGACGCCGTACAACAAGAAGCCGTTCAGCAAGTACCAGAATCAGGTGCTGCCGGAGGAGAGCCGGCTGGCGGCGGATCCGGAGTTTGTGGCGAAGGGGTGAGACAGATGCGCTCAGGTGCGACTATCCCGGGCATCCGCAGGACGCTGCCTCACAGCGATTCGTCTGTCAGGCCGAGTTCTCGTAGCACATCTCTCCACAGAAGATCGAGTATTTGATTCACATCATTGGTGTTTTTGTAGTCCTCATTCGTGAGGCCCGGTGGTCGTTCCATCAATCCTCCATAGGGGTTCGCGCCTGTTTCTTCATCGATGTCTTCATAGAAGGTGCGTTCAATTCCTTCTTGGCTGGCTGCAGCCAGGAGCGATCCCAGCAAATGTCTGACGTTCTCTCCTCCAATATCTTGAATGAATTGAATGGAAGATCGAATGCCTCCCTCAACCAATCTTGTTCTCGCATACCAAATGGCGTCCTCCAACACGCTCTCGTTGTACGGACGATTCGACTCATGACATTTCCTTTCTATCGCGCTTCGTAATTCTGCGTCTGCAAGCAGGGGAGAAGCGCACAGGGGAAGGGCATTCCGGAGAGAGAATACATTGTGAGTCCGTGATACGAGAGTTCGTACGTGCTCCATTACTACCGTGGCAGCAGCTCCGAGGAAATCCTCGCTCGATGCATCTACGGCCTCCATGTTCCGATCGAGGACGAATTGCACGATGGCAGTGCGGTCCATAGATATATTATACCATTAAATATGGCAAAATCACCAGCAACGGGCAAAAGAATGCAGTG
>CAZTYD010000051.1:270-6818 GCA_964618035.1 uncultured Candidatus Peribacteria bacterium | reverse complement strand
AGGAGGACTTGGCGGTGCCCGGCATCTCGCGCACGGTGGTGACGAACGACAACGAGAAGCTCGCGACGTGCGACCCCAACGATCAGGCATGCCAGCAGCTCCTGCCCGAGACCACGTTCCCCAAAGACGGCTGGCAGCTCGTCGCGCCGAGCAAGGCCACCGGCGGCGCGAGCGGCGCACTACTGGATCAGCTGCGCACGCGGATGCGCCAGCAGGCCGTCGGCGACGACGGCAAGCTGCGCACCGGCCCGGCCGCAGGAGGACCGGCGCCCATCCCGTTCATCAACAAGCCCGCCGAACTGTACCCGGTATTCACGGTGCCGCAGTCGGTGGATCTGCGGCCGCTGCCGGCTAGTTCTTCTGCCTCGTCCAAATGACACTCACAGCTATGCGATCAACGGCTAGGTACGGATGCTGTACAAAAACTGGAAAAGCGACCAGCGACCAGCGACCAGCGGGCAGTCATGAACAAAAATACAGTTACTCATCGCTGCCCGCTGCCCGCTGGTCGCTCCTCGGTGCTTCTATTATTTTCTCCCTCTTCGTCTCAGCCATCCCCTCCACCGCCCTCGCGCAAACCACTCCCTCCAGCCCCGACAAGTGCCAGGCGGAAATTACGTCGTCGCTGTCGCAGCAGCAGCGGTCCTACCGCTACGTGCTGTTCGGCAAGCGCAAGCCCGAGGAGGAACCGCGCAACGCCACGCAGTACGACGACCGGGGGAAAGTATTTTTGAAAGTGAAGGATAACACCTGGGCGGCCGACGACGGCGAGCTGCTCACCGACACGAAGATGCGCACTGCCTCATGGTACTACACACCGGAGCGGCGCGGCCTGTTCGAGACGAAGCAGGTGCTCACCTCGGAACTGGTGCCGGCGCTCACGCAGAGCTACCGCGCGCTCACCTTCCGGGCGGCCGCCGTGTGTGCGGCGGCGCGGGTGGCGGCGACGAACGTGAAAGACGTACCGACGGCCACGCGCGGCGACCGCGCGAAGGATCTGTGGCGGATCGAGGTAGCGGGCTGCGAGACGACGGAGCTGCCACCCATGCCCTCGTGCGCGGCACTGGCCAACACGGTGCAGATGAGCGTGGCCACCACGTACTGCGAGCCCATTGCGGATCAGATGCTGGACCGCGAGGCGGAGCTGCTGAAACTCGCGGCCACGTACGACGCGGCGTACCGCACGCTGCTGCAGTTCGCCGGCAACTTCGACCAGTTCATCGGCGCGTTCCGCACCGATCTGCTCGCGCCGATCGAGCAGGCGGCCAGCGTGGTGAATCAGCTCAGCCGCATTCCGTGCTTCCTGGCTCAGTGCAATGAATAGACGCATCGTCCTCACCGGCACACTCTGCTGCGCGATGCTGGTCGTCGTCGCGGCTGCCGCGCGCTACACACTCGCCGCCGGTCCGATCACCGCGCTGGACACGAACAAGCCGCTCCTCGGCGCGTGCGAAGGGAACGAGACGCTCTTCCCCACCACGCCCGAAGCCGTCGTCGATACCTGGAAGGACCGCTACGACACGCGGGTCGACGGCATCATCAACGCGCACTTGGCGCGGAAGAACGCCGTGAACTGCACCGAGCTCGTGCGCGAGCCGCCCACCGACGAGCTGCGAGCACTCGCGAGCCAGCTGCCGCCGTGGAAAAGCAACGGCGGGACGCTCTCGGAGAACGACATGGCCGCCGTGCTCCTCGAGCACCTGCGCGTGTACGAGTGCGCGATGAAGCAGCACCTCACGGCCGACCTGCCGGATATCTACCACAACACGCTCGACAGCACCATGCACGCCAACCGCCGCGGCGAAGCCGAGCAGGAACTCGTGCTCGCGCCCGCCACGCTCGAACGCACGCTGCAACTGCTCTCGGGCATGGACCGCCTGCGGCCGATCGACGACGCGCTGCAGTGCCTCTCGCGCACCTCGCTCGACATCCGCAACACGCTCGGCCTCGCCGCCGAGACCAGCGCCTGCCTCCCGCGCATCTGGGACACGAGGGGAACACTTCGCTCGCTCAAACCATGATGTTCACTGTTCCATCGTCGGCTTGGGGAGCGGGGAGCGGGGAGCAGTCAGCGGTCAGCCGTGAGGCTGGAGAACTGGTGATAGAAATCAGCAGGCAGAAGGCAGAAGGCAGATGTTTTGTGTTTGAATGCCAGAAGTTCTCTCTCACTTCTGTCTTCTGTCTTCTGTCTTCTTGCCTCATTCTCTCTTCTTCTCTGGCCGCTAATGTCGCACTCGCAGCCGCCTCCTCCCCCTACCGCCAGATGCAGGAGGTGACGCGGCGCGAATTTCTGCTGAACACCGATGCGCGGACGTACGCCGACACGAAGGCCGATGTGGAAGCACCCGTGAAGAAGTTCGCGGCGGCCGTGGCGCCGGTGAGTTCCGGGCCAGACGATGTGGTGAACGCCTTGCGCGGCGACCGGCGCACGCCGTGTTACGACAAGCAGCTTGACGCCTTCGGCGGATGCGACGCGTACGTCGACGAGCTCGCCTCGCTGGCGCGGCGCGAGGAACGCGTGCGCACGCTGGGCCGCGATCTGCAGATCATCGCCACGAGCTACGAAACGGCCGTGACCAGCATCGGCAGTTCCGAGATCAACGTACCGCTGCGCGCACAGGGCATCCGCAACGTGTGGCGTTCTTCGACCGACAATGTAAAAGCCGGCGACACCGCCATCCAGTACCGCGACTTCCCCGATACGCTCACTACGCCGATCGGGAGCATCGCAACTGTCCTTCAGCCGCTGGCGCTGAACGACGACCGCGAAGCGTTCACTGCCGCCGTGTGGCGCTACCAGTTCGGCGCGCGCTATGCGACGCGCGACCGAAAAGATCTTGCGTACCCTCCGCTCCGCGGCCCGGCCGACAACCCCGAGCTGCAACTGCAAACGATCCACTGGAAGGCGCTCGAGGGCATCCTCACCGGCCTGTACACCACGCGCGTGCCCGACGGCGACACGCTGAAGAAGGGTGAGATGATCGTGTACCGCCCCACGCCGGCGCAGCAGGATCAGCTGGATCCGTACGGCATCACCGTGTGGGCGTACGTGGAGAAGCTGCCCGACGGCACCGTGACGGGCGATGCCGGACTGCAGTGGACGATGCCCGTGGAGCCCGTGCTCCCCGCGCTCTGTCAGCCGGACGCGACCGGCGATCCGACCGGCGACTGCCAGCCCATCAAGGGCGGATTCTATCCGCCGGCCCCCGACGACGGCCGCGGATTGTGCACGCTGCCGTTCGGCCGATTGGGCTACCTGTGCCGCGATATCCTCGCCGCCGACAGCGCCGACATCTGCACGCAGAATCCCACGCCCGACCCCGACAAGATCCTCCTCACCGCGTGTACGCAGAAAGCGGAGCCGACGCAGACCGCGAGCGGGCCGGACGTGTGCGGCGGATCCCAGTGGATCCAGAATCCTCCGGGCTCACCGGCGAATCCGCTGAACGCACAATCGCAATGCAGAGTGAATATCGTCTGCGCAAACACCTGTCCCGTCGATCCGACAAAGAACATGCCGGCACAAGCGCGGACATTCCTCAAATCAGCCGACGGCACCATCACCGTCTGCATCAATCAGAATCCCAATCGAACGACATTCCCCCATGTTCTTCCACATCGGTACGCAATCATCCATGAACTGACACACGCCCAACAGTCATGCGGTCTGCCCCCCGGCACGCCGCTTACGAGCGGACCTCCGCAGAAGCAGAATGCCGAGTACTGCCGTACGGAACGCGAGGCGTACGTCGCCATGTGCCACTACGCAATAGCCGATAAAGCGTTCATCCGTCTCAACACTACTGCCGATGGTACAACGACGGAAGTGCCGCAAACCCTGCAGGGAACGGACATCAATACAACGCTGTGCGCCGATATTTTGACTGACCACTTCGCCCGCACGAACGGCTTCGGGCGTTGCAGTAGCAGCTTCACGTACCGTATGACCGACGCGAGCGTGAAAGGCATGGCGAACACCCTCATGGATCTGATGTACGATGGAGCCAAAGGGAAGAATGGGGCGATTGAATCGTGCAAAGATGCCTTGAATCGACCGGAGGTACTGGCGCAGAAGCGGGCCACGGAGCAGATAGGCCGCAGCGTGTGCGATCCGAACCGCACGGTGTCGTACCTCAACACCATCGGCAACAACGCGTGCTACATCGGCAGCTGCATCGAGGATTCGCTGGAACACTCGCGGATGGTGCCCGGCCGCATTCCCGTGACGGCCGGCGACGAGGCCTTCCCGTGGGATGCGTGCATGGCGCCGCGGCTCGACGGCGGGCAGATCCGCACCGTGTCGGCGGCCGTGCCGAGCCGGTTCCCGGCGTACCGTCCGGGCCTGCTCATCAAGCAGCTCGACACCGCGCTGTGTCAGAGTAACGGCCTCTCGGCCTCCACGCCGCCGCTCGTCTGCGCATTCGACGTACGGCGCCGCCTGCTGAACCCGCTCACGAATCCGCTCGAGACGGTGGTCAGTTTGACGACGCAATCGCAGGAACAGCAGGACGCCGCGCACGGCATCCAGCAGATGAGCCGCGCGGTAGGCGCGCGCATGGGTATCGCGCTGTACGACGACTACCTGCGCCACTCCACTTCGACGCTCAGCGATCTGACCGTGAGTGCCGCCACGCTGCTCGAGACCTTCGCGCGCACCACGTTCTCGCGGCAGATGTGCCCGCTCAACGCCGCCGCACCCGACGCGCTCCTCGCGAGTCCGTTCTGCCAGACTGCCACGCCATGATGTATTGCCTGCCATTGACGGCCAGGCGAGCGGACAGCGATCAGCGAGGAGCGATCAGCCGCAAGCGAGAACAGCGATACTGCCCGATGCCCGCTGCCCGCTGCCCGCTTGTTGTATTGCTTCTGCTCTCTTCTTCCCTGCTGATTCTTCAACCTGCCGACGCCCTCGCCGCCGCCCCCCAGCCTCTCCCCTACGTCCAGCAGGTGCTCACGCGGGCCGATGCCGGCATTGCGCATGCGTGGAACGGCAACGGCGCGCTGGGAACATTCTTCACGCGGGCGCGGCTGCAGTGGATCCCCATCGTCACGTCCACGCTCCTCGGGCTCGTCGACACCGGCGTGCAGATCGTGGACAAGGAGCGCGATCTGCCGGAGCGCAACGCGTGCCTGCACGCGGATCTGTATCTGGTCGAACGCAAGATGCTGCAGGTGCAAGATGAATTGCTTAAGGCCGAGCGCGCGCGGAACGTGACGGCGATTCTGGAACTGAAGAAATTGTTGTCATTCCTGAGTGTGAGCTACAACACGCTCGCGGGCGGCGCCACGGATCCGACGGCGAGCGATGCCGACTGGGCCGCGCAGCGCGATTTCGACCCCGCGCCGCCGACGGCCACCGGCTTCTGCTGCGTGCAGCAGAAGACCGACTGCCAAGCAATGACCGCCGACACGTGTGCGCAGGCGAAGGGAACATTCTCGGTCTCGGTGAACCAGTGCGTGGCTAACGGATGCGACATGCCGGCCGATCAGCCGCAGTACTGCCCGTTCAACGCCGACTACTTGCCGCCGAACATGGAGGGCTACGGCTGCGACGTGGAGGCGATGACGCAACTGCTGCGCACCCTGCCGAACGTGACGCCGCGCGACCGGGAGGTGCGCAACACCGTGCAGGCCGAGCTCAACGGCCTCGCGACGGTGCAGGTGGCGGCCGAGGAGTACCGGCGTCAGGCGAAGGCGTACGATGAGATTCAGCGGAACATCGATGCCATTTTGAAGGGCGGCACGCCGCCGCCCGTGACGCCCGTGACGCCGCCGCGTACGCACCAGCAATTTGTAGGCTGCCTCACGCCCATGCGCTGCCAGCAAGTGGGCGACGAGACGTGCAAGGCGCTCATGAGCAATGCGCAGCGCGACCTGCGCGGCCCGTTCAACCTCGTGATGAACCAACTGAGCGTGCTCGATGCGTTCCGCAGCCTGCGCCTCCAGCAAGCCGCGAGCCGCCCCCCTGCGGCGTGGACACGAACCAACACGGGATCCAATATCATCTTCCAATCGATACGGTCGTACTACCGCAGCATCTTCGCTACCTTCAGCACCGCGCAGGCCGACGACGAGAGCCTCCTCTTCGCGCTCGGCGCGGATCCGCACTTGTCCATCGGCGACTCACTGCGTCCGCTGCGCGACTCGGTCCAGCGCCTCTCTCGTCTCGTCTACAAGGAGGGCGGCGGCATGGGCGGCTTGCGCACCTTCGTGCGCGACTTCGCGTACTTCCTGCGCCGGTCCTGCCTGGAGCGCCCCTGCAACGAACGCCTCGACCGCGTGCTCAAGATCGTCTTCCAGGACAAGTGCTTCCCCTACACCAACGGCGACTACGTGACGGCGAAGGAGGCGGAGGAGTGCAAGAGGGCGGCGGGGTTGGGGGCGATCACTCCGTGATCGCCAAGATTTCAAGATTGCAAGACTGCAATAAGCCAAACAAACACCCAAGAGTTCTTCCCTTGGGTTTTCTTTGCAATCTTGAAATCTTGCAGTCTTGCAATCTTCTATAAAACTGGTATAATAAACCTGTCTCAATACACACACCTTTG
>CAZTYD010000051.1:0-260 GCA_964618035.1 uncultured Candidatus Peribacteria bacterium | reverse complement strand
GAACGGAGCCCCGAAAGTACTGGGTCTGCCCGGCGGTTCGGGTGCGGAAGGAGAGGGCCGGTGTCCCGCGGCGGCGCTACCGCCGCGGATCGCACCCCTCATCCCTTCCCAGTAGCGCACCGAGAGGCAACTCTCCGAGCGGAGCGAGGATGACCATGCATTCCCTCGTTCCAGATACCGCTCTCGCCTCCGTTCCTCATGGGACCGCCCCTCGAGCGAAACCTGCGCGGGCCTCTCGCGCGCAAGCACGACACTCGCGC
>CAZTYD010000050.1:0-6918 GCA_964618035.1 uncultured Candidatus Peribacteria bacterium | reverse complement strand
CAGCCGTTCGCCGTGGGTCTAAACCCACTCGACTTGCATGTGTTAGGCGCACCGCCAGCGTTCACTCTGAGCTAGGATCAAACTCTTCAAAAAGACAGTTAACAGTTAACGTGTAACCATTAACCGGATCCAGAGATCAAAGATCACTGGTGATGATGACATTATTTTGCATCGGGCCATCGCCGATGATAATTCCAAAGGAATTTGGGTACCGTGCTGTAGCCGGATCGTTAATTGTTAATGGTTAACAGTCAACTGTCCCGCCCACAGACGGTCACACTTCTCTCTACTACACGATGCTGTGAATGACCTTCGTGACTCTCGTCGGTCGCTCCGATGGACGGTGTCAGTTCGAGCGGAGTCGAGAACTTAAGCGAGTCGAAACCCGCCTCCGTATTGCAATTTCAATGCAACAAAGAAGCAGAGCCGAGTCATCTTACTCGATACGGCAAGAGGGTCAAGGATAATTCTGGATAAATACAGGAGAGGTGCTGAGGAAACTTTATGACTGAGGTGAAAAAAGAAGAATCCCAAGCGTCTCAGGAATCCGAGGAATCCTAGGAATCCAACGAGAAGAAACCAAGGAATTATGATCGGCGCTTTCTCCTTGGTTTCCCTTTCTCGGATTCTTTGGATTCCCGGGATTCCTCGGATTCCTCTATGATTCATCCCATGTTTCTCCGCGATGCCTTCCGGTCCGCATTCCGCTCCAGCACGTCGCTCTCCTATTACCAAGAAGTGATCGAGATGCCTCGGTGGTTCTCGTGGCGCTACTTCGCCCTGCTCCACGCGGCCGTCGCGCTCGTGGCGGCGGGGATGATCACGGTATCGCTGCTGCCCGTGCAGCCGTCTCTGCGGCAGATCGGTTCCGATAATTGGAACACGATGGTCAGTCTGTTTCCGCCGGATCTCTCACTCCATCTCGACAACGGAGAAATTGCAATCAATCATCCGCTTCCGTACGCGATCCCCATCCCTCTGAACCTCATTGCGCCCGAGGCGAGGAACGATGAGGAACAGATCTTCCGCCAGGAGTTGCAACGTCGCGACTTCCCGCTCAACGCGTTCGTGTTTGTGGGAAGCGATACGGTCGACGCGGAAACCTTCCATGCGCAACAATCATTTGCGGTCGTGGGACGCCGCCAGGTAGCGATGATGGTGAGCGGAGGCGCCACGCCATCAATGCAGACCACGACCATCCCGTCCATCACGCTGCCATTCGCCGTTACGCGCGCACGTCTCGACGCCTTCACGTGGGCGGTGACGACGTTTCATCTGTACGACGCGGGGGCGTTCATGCTCTTTGTCTTCACGCTGGGGCTCGCAATTGTCTTCGTGTTTTCCTTCTTGCAGTCGTTCGCGTGGGTTCTCGTTGCGGTGGCAGTAGCCTACTTGCTCAATCGCCGCAGGTTCCGCTTCGGCATGTTGCTGCGGGTCGCGTTGCAGGCATACACGCCAGTGCTGCTCGCCAGTGTCGTCGTGGCCTTCCTTTCGCCGTTCGCCTATCGACGTATGCTGCTGCACGCCGTGTTTCTCGTCTTCCTCAGTGTCATCGCGCAGCGCCTGCAGCAGCGCGGGCTTGCCGGTCGTTGAATCTGTCAGGATCCGCGCGGTCCCGCGTCTAAGCCGGCATGTCCATCTGCTCAGGTGGCTGAGCGGACGGGTGATCTTTGTTTCGTGTGAATGGTTGGTGGCGATGTTCGCTGCAGATGCCAAGACTGCAAGCGATTGCTGGTAGCAACCGCCGTAGAAGGGATATGCACCTCAACCCCCCGGGGAGGAATCGGCGATGAGGCCTCTAATCGGCATGGCATTCATGGTCATCATGAGTCCACTCACGATTCTCACCGTTTCAGGGCTCTGTTACGTGCTCTCGAACGGCGAGTACGAGAAGGGACTCAAGCACTACACGCCGGCGCTGGTGGTGATGATCTTCGGGCTTGTCATCGCCGCTGTTGCAGGAGTCGTGCTGCTCCTCCAGATAACAATGGGACAACGCATCGCGGCACCGCGGTACGCCGATGAATGGAGGATGCTCCTCATCACCGCGGTGTGGAATGCGCTCGCGACGCTTCTGTACTTCACGGCCTACCCCATGGGGGGCAACGCCGTGATGAACACGAGCATGACGTGCCTGATCCCTGCGGGGGTCTGCGTATTCCTCTTCCTGAGATGGAAGCAGTACCCGAAGAGACACGAGATGAGCGGCATGATCGCCGCCATCGTCTCGGTCGTCCTCTTCGCTCTGGGCCGCCGGCACTGATGCATTCCACGCACACGAGACCGCACCCGCCATTCCTTCAACGATGAAGGATGGCGGGTTTTTTGGCGAGAACCCCATCCCCAACCCTTCCCCCGGAGAACCCCATCCGCCCTGTACCAGTCGCTTCGCTCCGAGATGGGGGCCCTCACAACTTCCCCACCAATTCTTTCACGTCATTCACGCTCTTCTTAAACGCCGCGCGCTCTTCGTCGTTCAATTCTACTTCCACTACCTTCTCGACACCGTTTGATCCAAGGATTGCCGGTACGCCGACGAAGTAACCGCCGACGCCGAATTCCTTCTCGCAGTAGGCGCACGCGGGCAGCAGCCGTTTTTTGTCGCGCACAATGGCTTCGACCATCTGCACCGTTGCCGCCGCCGGCGCGTAGTAGGCTGAGCCGGTTTTCAACAGCGACACGATCTCGGCGCCGCCGTCGCGGGCACGTTGGACGATCTCATGCAGTCGATCAGTTTTGATCAACTGTGTGACAGGGATGCCGCCAACTGTCGTGTAGCGCGGCAGCGGAACCATGGAATCGCCATGGCCTCCCAAGAGGAGAGCGGACACATCTTCCACGGATACGTTCAACTCCATCGCGATGAATGTCTTGTACCTTGCCACATCGAGCACACCGGCCTGACCCATCACGCGGTGCGGCGGGAAACCGCTCGCCTTCCAGGCGACGTAGACCATCGCATCGAGCGGGTTGCTCACGACGATGAAGACCGCATTCGGGCTCGCGACGGCAGCCTGTTTGGCCACGCTCTCGACAATCTTCGCGTTCGTCATCAGCAGATCGTCGCGGCTCATGCCCGGCTTGCGCGGCAGGCCGGCGGTGATCACCACGACGTCGCTATCTTTCGTATCGTCGTACGAGTTCGTCCCCGCGATGTCGCCGTCGAACCCCTCGATGGGCCCGCACTGGCGCAGATCGAGCGCCTTGCCCTTGGGCATGTCGCCGGCTTCGGGAATATCCAGCAGCACGATGTCGCCGAGCTCCCTACGCGCCGCCCACAGCGCGACAGTCGCGCCCACGTTGCCGGCACCGATGATGGAGATCGTGGGGTGTTGCATGGTGTGACGATGGTAGCGGAGGTTGCCGGCGCAACGTAGAGGAACGAGAAAACAGGAAGAGGAATGTGCTCGTGCTCCCTTGCCCGAAGCGCGAAAATGCGCGTGCGCAGCGTCGGCGCCCTGCGCGTTCAGCGAACGAAGGAAAAGTTCTTGCAGCATCACCGGTCTCCTTGTAAAGTTCCATCCGACCTTCCTCACTTGTGCCCATGACCTATCCATACCAGGCGATCATGCGTTTGGCTGGCGTCTGCCTCGTAGCCGTTGCGCTCTGGAGCGCGGCCGATTCCGCGAGCGCGGCGACGTACTACGTCTCGCCGACCGGGACGGACGACGGATCGCACGGCACGGGCACCGGGAACGACGCCTGGCGCACGCTCGACTACGCGCTGCGGGGCCAGCGCGTGGCGAAGGGCGACACCATCAACATCGAGGCGGGAACGTACAGCACGTTCAACGGCGCGGACACGAACATCTTCCCGGACATCAACGTGTCAACCGGTAGCGGGCCAGTACTCATCAAGGCCTATCCGAACGGCGCCTCCGTCACGCTGGACATGCCGTCCAATTCCGACGTGGGAAATGCCTTCATTTTCCTGTCATCCAGCCGCTGGACGGAACTCAGATTCCAGCACATTCATTTCACGAACTCCAGCTCCGTAAATACGCGCCTGTTCTGGCTCTACGGCCACAAGGTGACGCTGGAGGACTGCTCGATCGACATGAACTCGACAGGGAATCCCTTCTACTTCGGCAACGATACCGAACAATCGTACCTCACCGTGCGGCGGACGACGTTCACGAATACGAGCAGAGCGATCTATCAGACCCGCGACGATCGCGTGGGAGTGAACATCACCGTGGAGAGCAGCCTGTTCTACGGCAACGTGTCGGGCTCGCAGGTGCTGTACATGCCGTACGCGGCCAATTTGGATCTGCGCAACAACACGTTCATCACGGACCAGTACTTGCTGCACTTCGCCGCGACCGGCTCGCAGCTCGCCATGCACAACAATCTCATCTACAACAATTCCGGGGTGAAGCGCTACCCCGTCATTTTCGAAGCCGGCTCCACGGCCTTCTCGTACTTCCGCGCCCATCCGGATCAGTGGAAGCTCACGAACAACGCCTGGTACACCTCATCCGGCGGATTTTTGGATCTCATTTGGGACACGAACTCGGCGGGCATCATGCTGTTAGACCACACGAATCACTGGCTGGATCCGCAATTCACGAACGCTGGGGGCAACGACTACTCACTCCAGTCGGGCACCTATTTGTGCGGCCGCGGTTCCGGGTCGCTGCTGCCCGCGGGCGGCGACATCAACGGCCAGAGCTGGACCGGGAACGATGTCGGTGCGTACAAGTGCCCAACGGCTACCGCCTCCATCACGCCGCTGGCCAGTAAGACGGCGTTCGTGGGAGATTCCATCATGAATGCCATGGCCTACAGCACGGCCGCCACCGCTTTCGACCAGCAGACGCATACGACGCACGTGGCCGGCGCCTACGCCGCGGTGCCGGGCGCTAACATGCAGTGGATTTTCGCCCATCTGGATACAGTCATGACCGGCTACGCGCCGCAGACCGTCTATCTGTCCATCGGCATCAACAACCTCGCCAGCAACAGCATGCTCTACAACACGGCCCAGCAGCATGCGGATTACATCGTCGAGATCATGCGCAAGATCGAGCAGTGGGGCGCCACGCCGATCTGGCTCGGCATCGGCTCGCTCAATAACTACGGCTCGCTCAGCGATACCAACATTCCGACAATCAATAACCTGGTGAAGGCCGCTTGCGTCACCCACGGTTGGCAGTGCGCCAGCTACCTGGATCAAATGATGCTCAACGCGCAGTGGCAATCGGCGTCTCCCAACGGCTACTACGACACGAACGGCGACGTGCATCCCAATTCGCTCGGACACGGCATCATCGGCATGGTTGCCGATTACCTCTTCTTCAACAGGTACACGATGGGCACGAATCAGATGGACATCGCCGCCGGCGCGCGCGTCTACGCCGACGGCGCGTTCCGCCACACGGCTCAAACGGCCAGCGGCGTCACGGCGAATCTCGTCATCCGGCCTAGTACCAGCTTCCATGCGACCAGCAAAGCACCGTGGATGGACGTGACATTCCTCGATTGGAATACCAGCGGCACGTACTACAAAAAATGGACTGAGGCCTCGACCACCATCGGCACGGGAAGCACGGTGCACGTCGTCGGCGACATGGCCTACAACACCTACTACGCCATCAAAGTGAACGGCAGCACCGCCACCGGATCCGTCACCGGAGCGGCCTGCGCGTCCGGGGTCTGCCTGTCGAGCGCCACGGGGAGCATCACATTCACCTACACGGGCGGCTACTCGACCAAGACGTTTGAAGTGGAACGAGGCGACAATACGGCGCCCGTCCTTTCGGGCGGATCACTCTCCGGGTCGCTCGCGGCGGGAGCCACGACGACCACCCTGTCCGTCACGACGGACGAAGCGGCCACCTGCAAGTACGGCGTGACGTCGGGCACGGCCTACGCCAGCCTGCCCTCCACCTTCACGGGCACCGGCACCTCGCACACGGCCCTCCTCACGGGACTGGCCGAGAAGACGACCTACTTCTACTACGTTCGATGCCAGGATACGACGGGCAATAGGAATACGAGCGACTACACTATCAGCTTCTCCACTCCCGCCGCGTCCGTGTCCAGCGAGGCATCGGGAGGAGGGGGAGGCGGCAGGAGGCGGCGGGCAGGAGGAGCAACTGTGTCGCAGGGCAGCACCGGCAAAGCTGCGACGAACGACGCGCCGAGGAAGACCGTTCCCCGCCCGGACGCAACGCTGCCCAAAGCCGCTCCCGCTTCCTCCGCGCTGGCCGCCCCGCGCAGCCGCGTGCTTCGTTCCACCTTCCTGCGCAGCGGCCCGTCGACGAAGAGCGACAGGATCGTACTGATGCTGCGGTCGTGGGAGGTGACCGTCGAAGGGAAGGAGGGCGACTGGCTCCGTGTGTCCACGGCGAGCGGCAAGAGAGGATATGTGTTCGCCCGGAACGTCGAAGCCTCCGCGTCCGACTCTGCTGCCGCGACAGGCCCCTCCGCGCGTGCCACGGTCACGGCCTACGCGCTCAATGTCCGCACCGGCCCCGCGCTCGACGCTCGTCCGATCTCCAAGCTCTCCCGCGGATCGGTCGTCAACATTCTCCATTCCATCGGACAGTGGCGATACATCCGCCTCTCCGATGGCCGAGAGGGCTACGTCGTGGCGACCTACCTCCGTCCGGAGTGATCTCCTCACTCGCGGCATCAAATAATTGACTTCCCGCTTCCGCGCACTACAGTTCCCCCAATGATTCGCTCGTCGATGGTCATCGTCCACGTCTCTCTCGTCGTCCTTCGGACGACGTAATGCGAGGTGCGAAGCGGATTCTTCTCTCACCTCGCGACGGGGTGATTTTTGTATCTGTTCCCCCTATCTATCATGAGCATCGCCACTGCTACTTCTACCCCGTATCGTTTCGATACGTCAGAAGTATAGCTAAACCAACATAGTTTGATATAACTCTACACAAAGAGTATCTTCCAGGC
>CAZTYD010000049.1:0-6946 GCA_964618035.1 uncultured Candidatus Peribacteria bacterium | reverse complement strand
GATCGCAGTTAGTCATGCCGAGGCGCGTTGCTATGCTGCATGACTTCTGAGTCAGATCATCAGATGATGATTGACAGGGGAGCCTCGAAGCACGTGAGCGAAGAAATACAATGCTGATAGGGGAGCGGGCATTCCTGCCCGCGGGTGACATGATGTATTCCCCCGCGTGATCACCGGGCCGCCGGGGCCCGCGCAGCGATTGACGAATCGCTGCTGCGGAAGATCAAGACGTCGTGAGGTCTTGCTACCAACGACAAACTAATAACTATCAACCATAACTAATAAACCAATCAACCAATGAACCAATAAACCCTTCTCACCCCTTCCTCCTCATATCCCGCAAATCCTCCAGGAAAATCGCGATGATCGAGGTCACCGGAATCGAGAGAATCACGCCTAATACCGGGTGGATCACCGTCGGGAAGCTGATGCCCACGAGGATGGCGAACATGACGGCGACGGGCGAGAGGCCGACGGCGCGCTTCATGATGAGCGGGACGATGAGGTTGTTCTCGCACCACTGGATGACGTAGTACACCGCCGCGACGGCCAGGCCCCACAGGAAACCCTTGGCCGTGATGGCGATGAGCACCGACGGGATGGCGGCGATGAGCGGCCCCACGACGGGGATGAACTCGGTGAAGCCGGCCAGCAGCGCGAGCGTGAGAGCGTACGGCATACCGAGGATCGAGAGCGCGATGAACACGAGCACGCCGATGGTCAGACAGAGGAGCAATTGCCCGCGCGCCCACTGGGCGAGCTTGTAGTGGATCATCTCCGACTTGTCGTCCACGTAGCTGCGGTAGTGGTGCGACAGGAACCCCCGCAGCCAGCTGACGATCTTCTCCTTCTCCAGCTGCAGGAAGAACGCGAGCACGACGACGGTGATGCCTTGCAGCACGAAGTTCACCACCGAGCCCGCCACCTGCGCGGCGTAGACGATGGAGCCCTGGGCGGCCGTGTTCAGGTTCTGGCCGAACTGCGAAAGCGCGTCGGTGAACTTGGTGATGTTCAGGTTCTGCAGCGTCGACTGCACGAGCGTCGTGAGCCGTACGTTCATGTCGGCCGCCACGAAGGGCAGGTGAATCTGCGGATTGGCGAGGAACGTATTGGCCTGGTCGTTGATGAGCACGGCGATCTGCTGCAGCTGCTCCGCGATCACCGGGATGAGCGAGATGAGCAGGAACAGCACGAGGAACAGCGCGATGGCGTACTGCACCAGCACGGCGAGGATGCGCGGGAGTCCCCACCGCTCCATCGTCTGCACGCCCGGGTCGATGATGGTGGCCAGGAAGACGGCGAGCAGCAGAAGCACGATCTTATCCTGCAGCACGTACAGGAGCAGCGCGCCGAGGCCGACGGCCATGATGGCCAGCGTCGCCTTCACGACGCTGTCGATGGAGAGGTGCACGAACACCTCGTTCAGCTTGGGCGTTGCGGGCAGGCGCGCCGGCTTCTTCGCCGGTTGCTCCTCGTGGCCCATCTGCTTGGCCTTGGCCAGCAGCTTCTGTGCCTTCTCGCCGATGATGCGGAAGGAGGTGAACGACGATGCTGCCGATTTCTTCTTCATGATGCCGGGGTGGTAAGGGCGAGGAGGATGGTGTCGACGATGGCGAAGGCGAAGACGCAGACGCCGAGCCCCATGAGGGCGTACATGATGCGCTGGCGCGGGCCGGAGGTATCGCCGCCCTGCAGTCCGCCGAAGGCGATCTGGTAGCCCGCGAAGATGATCTCGGTGATTGCGATACCCGCGCCGAATCCGAAGAGCAGCTTCATGAGGTACGCGATGTACAGGGGGATGCAGTGGAAGCCGAAGATCCCCGTGACGAAGCTGCAGCCCGGCGCGAGGTTATCGCCGCCGGGAATCAGTTCCGGATTCTGTGCCCAAGCCAGTGCAGGCAGAAGGACCAAGCCGATGAGGAACCGGAGTCGACGCACCGGCTCTATTCTGCTGATGCAGGGAGAGAGGGGCTATTGTTAAATTGCTAAATTGTTCAATTGCTTGGAGGAAATTGACGAGAATCGCTTGCCCGCCCGTACCGAACTGATGTAATAAATGTTTTCGATTATGACTCCCGTGCACGGTACTCCGCACGTTCGGGCGGGCGAACAATTTCGCAATGTAGCACTGTAGCAATCGTCATGGCTTTCTCTTGGCAGACCACCCCGCGGCCCATCCTCGCGCTCGCCCCCATGGCGGGCGTGACGGATGCCTCGTACCGGCAGCTCATCAAGCGCATCGCGCCGAGCACGGTGGTGTACACGGAGTTCCTCAGTACCGACGCCCTCACCTACGGCGCGCGCAAGACGATGAGCATGTTGCACTTCGACGACGCGCTCGAGCGGCCGTTCATCGTGCAGGTGTTCGGCAAGAAGCCGGAGCACTTCCTGGAAGCCGCGAAAATCATCGAGCAGCTCGGCGCCGACGGCATCGACATCAACATGGGCTGTCCCGCGGCCAAGGTCGTGTCGTCGTGCCACGGGTCGGCGCTGCTGAAGGATCCCGCGCTCGCCGCGGAGCTCGTGCACGCGACGAAGAAGGCGGTGTCGATTCCCGTGAGCGTGAAGACGCGCCTGGGCTGGGACGTCAAGGACTCGCTGATCCCGTTCTGCCAGAACCTGGTGGCCGCAGGCGCCGACGCGCTCGCCATCCACGGCCGCCGCTACTGCGACAAGTTCACCGGCAAAGCGGATTGGGATCCCATCTACGAGCTCAAGAAATCTGTGACGGTGCCGGTGATCGGCAACGGCGACATCTTCAGCGCGCAGGACGCGGTGGAGAAGCTCGGCAACCTCGACGGCGTGATGGTCGGGCGGGGGACGTTCGGGAATCCGTGGGTGATGGCGGATATAGAGAAGGCATTTGGGAGGGTTGATTGGTTGAGTGGCGGGTTGGTTGATTGGAACGGTGATTCTTCAAGCCAATCAACCAGTAAACCAATAAACCAATCAACTGTGCATTCGCTCTCTTTCCAGGAGAAAATTCCGTTCATCCTGATGCATTGCGAATTGGCGGTGTCGTTGAAGGGCGAGAAGCGGGGAATGCTGGAGATGCGCCGGCACCTCTCGAGCTACGTGAAGGGTTTCGATGGCGCGCGGGAGATGCGGGATAAACTGGTGCGGGTGGAGACGCTGATGGATGCGAAGAGCATCCTCATGTCCTAGCTATATCATAAAAAATATTTTATAATTTTATTGAGGGGACGCTGTTGTCCTCTCGTTCATTCTCCAAGGGAGGTCCATGATGGACGTCACTCGAGGTGCCGCGCCCCCACCGCTCCGATCAAGACTGTGTCTTGAGAGGAGGTTCCGTGGACACGGGACGGCCGAGCTGCTCCGGCAGCTCAGTGCCTGGCGGGCAACGGGGCACGGCTGCCGCTTCCAGGTGATGACGATCGATTTCCGTGGCGACACGGAGCTCGTCGTCACGCTGAAGAGGCGCAGCCAGTGAACAAGGCGGATCCGTCGATGAACGACGGATTCGCCCTTTTCTTCTCATCTCTCTACTCTCTACCACTCCACCTTCACCGCCGGGCCCATGCTCGGCGAAATGGACACGCTCTTGATGTACTCGCCCTTGATGCCGCTCGGCTGGGCTTCCTTCACCGCCTGCAGGAGCGTCGTAAGGTTCTCCTCCAGCTTCTTGCCGCCGAACGAGACCTTGCCGAAGATCGTGTGGATAATGCCCTGCTTGTCCATGCGCACCTCGATGCGGCCGCGCTTGAGCTCGTCGATGGTTTTGGCGATCTTATCGGTGACGGTGCCGGCCTTCGGCGAGGGCATGAGGCCTTTCTGGCCGAGCGTCTTGGCGATCTTTCCCAAATCCTTCATCACCTTGGGGTTGGCGACGGCGATGTCGAAATCGATCTTGCCTTCCTCCACCTGCTTGATGAGGTCCTCGTTGCCGGCCAGATCGGCGCCCGCCTTCTTCGCGTCCTCGATCTGCTCATCCGGCACGAACGCGGCGATGCGCAGGGTTTTTCCTGTGCCGTGCGGCAGTGCGACCGTCGTGCGCACGAGCTGGTCGGCTTGGGTGGTGTCGGCGTTGATGCGAATGTGCGCCTCGGCACTGCCGTCGAACGCGGTAGTGCTGAGCTTCGTCAGCAGATCGGCCGCCTCCGCAATGGGGTAGCTGGCTTTGGTGATGAGCGCCTTGCGATCGGCGTACTTCTTGCCTTTCTTCCGCGCGAGCGGAGTAGCTTTGCTGGACATGATGATGAAGGGGAACGTGGTAAAAGCGGGCCAAATGGCCACAGAGGGATGCCCTTCCTGTCATCCTGAACGAACGAAGTGAGTCGAAGGGTCCCACGAACCGATGTGATTCTGCGTGGAAAGGGTAGGAAAATCAATGGGTTTTCGTTGCACGACCCTCACTTTTTCTTCCTCGTCGGCGCCTTCTTCTTCGTCGCATGTTCCTTCGGCGGGTTCAGGTTCGAACCGGCGGTAGTCGAAATACCCGGAGTGGGGGCGGGCGAGGTGTGGAGCGGAGCGAGGGACTTACCGGTGGCGGCGGGCACCATCGACGGGCTGGACACGAGAACCTTTGGCAGCGGTTTGGCGGGGTTTGGCGGCGCGGCGCGCGCCACCATCGCGCCGGCCGGCGTGGGCGAGCCGGGCGCGGTGATCTTCTGGGGGGCGAGCACGAGGCTCTCCAGGCGGGTGCAGTACGAGAGTACCAGGCCGTAGAGGAGGATGATCGTCGGCATGATCCACCAGCCCGCCGTGGTGTTCGCGATGCCGAAGAGCATGCTCAGCAGCAATCCCATGCAGCCGAAGAGCAAGGCAAGCACGCCGATGATCTTGAAGGTGAAGAAGTAGATGGCGTATGGAATGGCGCGCGAGGGCTCGTCGACGGTGCGTGCCAGGTGTTCGTGCAACAGGAAGATGAGTCCGCCCACGGCGAAGACGATGAGCAGGCCCAGGTACGTGTTGGTCGTGAAGGGCTGCTGGCCCACCACTTTATTCGCCAGCACCGAGTAGAGCGCCGGCAGCGCGCCCATCGACATCATCACCACGCCCACGCCCTGCATCAGGAAGCAGTAGATGGCTTTGCCCACCGAGAGCGACCGCGCGCCGGCCGTGAGGATGCTCGGCACGAAGAGGAACGCCAGGAGCAGCAGGATGTACAGCGGCAACTGCAGGGCGAAGAGCAGACCGACGTTACCGATCGACAAGAATGTCTGATTCAATGGCATGAGTGAGCGGAAGATCGGTACGCAGTTTACGCAGCGAGCGGGCAGGGCGCACGAGAAAGGCGTTGCGCGCAGGGAGTAGGGATGCTCTGGCAGCGCTCCGCTAGTTGGTAGTTCGTAGTGGGTAGTGAGTAGTTCCTCTTGGCAGAGCACGCGTCTTCCATCGGCGGCGATGCAATAAGGGCGGGGCTCAGCGATGTTCGCTCATCACGTCGCGTACGTGCTTCTCTATGTGTATCTCGAATGTCCGACGCGAGAACTGCGCCGCGTGAGTGCGGAGCGTCTCCGGGTCGAAGCGCGCGCGGTCGAAGCGTCGGATGACTTCCGCGAGCGAGACAGGCGTGTGCTCGCGGAAGAACGTCCCTGTCGTTCCCTCGACGACCGTCTCCAGCGCGCCGCCGCGCGCGTAGGCGATCACGGGCGTGCCGCAGGCCATGGATTCGAGCGGCACGAGGCCGAAATCCTCCTCGCCGGGAAAGAGCGTGGCCATCGCGTTCGCGTACAGTGCGCGCAATTCCTCATGCGGCCGGTAGCCGAGGAATTCGATGGTCGGACCTGCTATCCTCTTCAGCGACGCGAACGCCGGACCTTCGCCGACGATCTTCAACGGCGCCTTGAGCTGGTTGCATGCCTCGACGGCGAGATCAATGCGCTTGTACTCCGCTAGAGTGGAGACAATCAGAAAGTACTCCTCTGATTTCTGACTTCTCACTTCTGATTTCTCCAGCCATCGCTCATCAATGGGCGGATACACCACGTCGCTCTCCTGCCGCCAGTACAACTCGATGCGGCGCTGCACTTCGCGCGAGGCGGCCAGCAGCATGTCGGGCCGGTCGGCGGCTTCGGCGTCCCACACGCGCAGCGGATGGAATGTGTGCGACAAATACCACTTCTTCAGCGGCCCGAGCGGGCCGTGCGCGGCGCGGCTCTGCACGTCGTGGCTGCGATCCCACAGATAGCGGGCGGGGGAGTGGACATAGCAGAGGTGCTTGGGCTTGCCGTTGGTGATGATGCCATGTGTGAACGCCGATGAAGCGGAGATGACGAGATCGAACGCCGAAAAGTCCCACGCTTCTACCGCAGCGGGGAATCGCTTGAGGTACAGATGGTGGTTCGTCGAGAGCCATGCATGCTTCTGGAGTCGACTTGTACGCACTCTCTCTGGAGGGAACCACTGGCCCAGCGCACGTTCGTCGTACAGCAGCGTGTAGATCGGCGCATCGGGAAACATGTCCGCCAGCACGCGCAGCACGCGCTCGGCGCCGCCGCGCATGGTCAGGAGTTCGTGGACGAGGGCGACTTTCACGAAAAGGATGATACGGGTGAAAGTCCAAGGGCCCAAGACATCAATTCCCTTGGCGGATGCCCGCGGCCCGGCGCGCTCACGACGCAGAAGCGGCATCCTATGCGACAACGCAGCTGCCGCCGCGAATCCGATGGTGGGTCGGGAGTGTCAGGTTCCAGTATTTCCCCTTCGAGTTTGAGGCGCCGGTTACTTGGCGACGCGGGCAGATGTCCTTGTGGCATGCTGCGGGAAATGACCAACTCAGGGTCAGATGCGCCCTGATGAGTGTATGGAGGGAAAATATAGAAGGAAAGGTGCGGGTAGGGTAAGGTAACGACGTACTTCTTCTTCATATGAAGAAAACTCTACATTTCTCCATCGTCATTAACGCGCCGAAGGAAAGGGTGTGGAACGCCATGTTGGAAGATGAGACGTATAGAATGTGGACGTCTGTATTCGCAGAGGGTTC
>CAZTYD010000048.1:0-7049 GCA_964618035.1 uncultured Candidatus Peribacteria bacterium | reverse complement strand
GGGCGATGGCGAAGCCGATCCCCTCGCTGCCGCCGGTGACGAGCGCGTGGGCACGCATGATCAGACGAAGGACGACGCCCGCGACGCGAGGAAGACGACGAGCACGGCGCACGCGAGCACGCCGGCGAAGAGATCGTCGAGCACGACCGCCAGCGGCGTGTCGTCGCGGTCGATGCGGCGGATGCCGAGCGGCTTCCACACGTCGAACAGCCGGAACAATCCAAAACCGAGGAGGATCAAACCCCATGACCACCGACCCGTCACGAAAAGCGGCAGGAACGACACGGTCATGCCCAATAATTCGTCGATCACGATGAACGGCTGATCGTACGCGCCGCCCAGAACCGCGACGCGGATCGCGGCGACGGCGCACGCCGACACGATGAGCATCAGCAGAAGCAGTGCGATCAGCGTGGGCAGGGGCTGCCAACTGATCATCGCCCTCTGCAGCAGATACAGGAGTGGGATGGACGCCGCGCTCCCCCACGTTCCGGGCATTCGCGGGAGGTACCCGATGCCGGCCATGCTGAGGAAGAGTCTCGCGATCCTGCGCATGGGGAGATGATAGAGCAAGAGGGGTGAGTCTTGAATCTTGAGTTTTGAGCCTTGTATGACCTGTCCCCGATGCACGAGTTTGTCAGGCAAGAAAACCACTCGCTACTCACTACCAACTACAAACTACAACCTACAAACTACCACCTACCGTCTACCACCACACCTTCTTCCACCCCACCACAAACGAAAACGCATTCGCTCCCAAGCTCGCCAGCGGCCCGATGACGAGGAGGAAGAGGATTCCCTGCCACGTGGGCAGGTAGAACGGCGCCATCAGCGCGAGCGCGCCCACCATGTAGTCGATGCCGTCGATCACCGGCCACGCCCGGCCCGGCGCGATGCCGATGCGCCGCTTGAGGAAGCTCTTGGCGCTGTCGCCGACCATGGCGCCGACGCCCTGCGCGAACCCGATCTCGAGCGCCTGCTCCCACGAGCCGTCGAGCAGCACCAGGCCGTGGAGCGGGATCAGATGCTGCAGAAACAGCTGCAGCAAGCCGACAGCCGCCGCCGCGAGCGGGCTCAGCAGGAAACCGCGCCACGTCTTGTTCTTCCCCAAATTCCGCGCATCGATCGGCTCGCTCCACCGGCGCAACCCCGGCACGTGCATGAGCGGCACCGGCATCGCGTTGGCGATGAAGGCGGGGAGGAAGAGGTAGAGGAGTTGGAGGAAGTACATGGGAATAAGAGAAAGACTGCAAGATTGCAAGATTGCAAGAATCCAAGGAAGATCCAAGAGTTCTTCCCTTGGACTTTCTTTGCAATCTTGAAGTCTTGCAATCTTGCAATCTTCCCCTGTTATACTCTTCCCTATGCACTCACCCGTCCTCCTCCTGGCGCTCACCGCACCCGCGTCGGCCGCGTGGCGAGCACGGAGCTCCTGTACGACCGCAACGGATCGCGCATCGGGCTGGTGCTGGGCGGCGTCACCTGCGTCAATCGATTGGGAGTGGAGACCGGCCGGCTGAGCGCGGACATCGACAACGAAGCCGCGGGCGGCGCGTGCATTCTCCTCCTTCTGCGCTGAATCAGCGCCGGTCGAATCGCAGGTTCATCGGCAGCGGCCACCGATCGCCCTTGTAGAAGAGCACTTGGTACAGCTGCGAATCGCCGAACGAGAAACTCGCCTCGGACGATTGCAGCCAGTAGTCCCACATGCGCAGGAACCGCGTGTCGTACTGCGGCCCCAGCGCGCGGATGCGATCGATGTTCTCCACGAAGTTCTCGCGCCACTTGCGCAGCGTGACCGCGTAGTGCGGCTTCCAGTTCTCCACGTGCGCGACGGTGAGCCCCGCCTCGTTGAGCGCCGAGACGATCTGCTCGAGGTGCGGCAGGTACCCGCCGGGGAAGATGTACTTGGTGACCCACGGATCCGTGCGCGCGTGCGGGTCGCCGGTCATGCCGATAGTGTGGAGTAGCCCGATGCTCCCGTCTTCCAGCAAATCGGCCCCCTTGCGGCAGTACGTTCGGTAGTACCGCGCTCCCACGTGCTCGAACATGCCGATGCTCACGAACTTATTGAATGTTCCCCGCAGTTCGCGGTAGTCCTCCAGGCGAATGTCGATCTGCCGGCCGTGTCCGTCGCGCAGCACGCTCTGCATCGCCAGCTGACGCTGTTCGGTGCTGAGCGTCACCCCCGTGCCGGAGACACCGTACCGCGATGCCGCGTGCGTGAGCATCCCGCCCCATCCGCAGCCGATATCGACCAATCGATCGCCGGGCGACAACTGCAGCTTCCGGCTGATGCGCTCGTACTTCTGGAACTGCATCGTCGCCAGATCATCCTGCTCGCGCTCCTGGTAGGCGCAGGAATATGTCATCGTCGGATCCAGCCACAGCGCGTAGAACGCGTTGCCCAGATCGTAGTGGTGCGCCACGTTGCGCCGGCTTCGCGCGGCGGACAGGGGCATCGTGCGTGCACGCTGCACCACAATGCGCATGGCGAGCCCGGCATCTTCCTTCACGTGCTCCGCGAGGGCGTTGCTCATCAGAATACCCATGAAATCGGTGAGGCGATCGTCCTCCACATCCCATAACCCCTCCATGTACGTTTCCCCCACGCCCAACGACGCATCGTGCAGGATGCGTGCGAACACCGCGTCGTCATGAACGATCATGCGCGCCTCGGGGCCGCTGTTCGCCTCGCCGTACGTGCGAGAATGGCCGCGCGGATCCTCGATGGTGAGGCGTCCGCGCCGAATGGCCGACGACAGCAGGCGATCGAGGATCGCCTGTTCCCGTGTCATCTCGCCGGAGCCGCTCGTCGCGACGCCCGCCGTGCCGATCGACGCCCAGGTGCGGATAGCCATATTGAAAGAGAAGACGGGCGGAAGCAGGAGACATTACAAAGGCCATCGAGGAACGTAATGGAAGTACCATGAATGATGGATCATGAATGATGGATGATGGGATTCTCCCTACTTCATGATTCATGCCCCATGATTCACGACGACACGCTGCTCGACGACGCACTACTCACCCCCCCCGTGAGCTGCGAGCACGTGCTCGGCTCCCCCTTGCACTGGTAGCCGAACTCGATGTGGCACGACGCGTTGCAGCCGTCGGCGTCGGCGGTGTTGCCGTCGTCGCAGATCTCGCCGCCGGAGATGATGCCGTCGCCGCACTTGATCTCGCAGCGGCTGGGTATGTCGCGGCAGGCGTAGCCCTTTTCCACTTGGCACGCCGCGGAACACCCGTCGCCGTCGCTCGTGTTGGCATCGTCGCATGTCTCCCCCCGCTCGATGTACCCGTTGCCGCAGGTGGGCGTCAGATCGTTCGTCAACGATGCACGCGACGATGAAACCTCCGTCCGTGTGCGCCCAGTGAGACTGCTCGATGAAGCAGCGGCCGCAGGGACGCTGCTAGAGCTTTCTGCGCTAGCAACCGGCTCAGGCACCGCCACGCTGCTCGCGGAAGACGAACTCGGCACGATCGGCATGCTCGAAGATTCCTGCGCGTTCGCAACCGAGGACGAGACGTCGCTGCTGGAGCTGGAGGAAGAGGAGGACGAGCCAGTGGGCCGGCAGGTGCTCGGCTGGCTCTCGCAGGCGAAGCCCGCTTCGATCCGGCAGGTGCCGGCGCAGCCATCGCCGTCGAGCAGGTTGGCATCGTCGCACTGCTCGCCCATGCCGATCTGACCGTCTCCGCACACGGCTTCGCTAGTGCAGACGCTCGGCGCGCCCGTGCAGCTGAAGCCCTGTTCGATCTGACACGTCTCGGAGCAGCCGTCACCGTGCTTCGTGTTGGCGTCGTCGCAGCTCTCGGCTTCGTCAATCTGTCCGTTGCCGCAGCCCGGCGCATCGTTGACCGGCAGGCACACGCTCGGCGCGCCGCGGCAGGCGTACCCTTCCTCCAAGTGGCACAAACTACAGCCGTCCTGCACCACCTGGTTCGCGTCGTCGCAATCTTCGCCCGGCTCGACGATGCCGTTGCCGCACTGCGCGGCACTCGAGGCACTCGCGCTCACTTCGGCGGTGAGCGACGCTTCACTGTAGAGGTACGCCGGAATGAGCAGTAAGAGCAAGCTCGCGACAACCGCCGCACCGGAGAAGAGTGTGTGTTTGGAAGGCATCGAATCAGTATAGCCGATTTTCTCACCTCAGAATATGTACTAAGCATTAAAAATACATCTAGTGCAAGTTTTTTGGAGATGATCATTCCTCCATCAACCTGAGTCATCCGTCTCCCCCGCACACGTCGTCAGGCTGAGCGCAAGCTCTGTCGAAGGAGGTAGCAGGTTCCACCCTTTACCATTGTTTGCCGTGTCGTTTTCTGCTTCAAACTTTACCGCTAACCGCTAACCGTCTCCAACAGCTTCCCCAAATACTCCGACGTCACATCCTTGTACGGATGCGGCAGATCTTCCGCGGAAAGGCTGAACTCCGCGAGCACGCGCAGCGCGCCGATGGACGAGATGGCGGCCTCGTTGACGTGGCCGTGGCCGTGCGCGCGCAGCTGGCGGTCGAGGATCCATCCGCGCAGGTACGCCAGATCCTTCGCCATGGCGAAGCGCGCCTTGTTGGAGGTATCGACATGTCCGCGCATCACGCGGTAGGTGGTGCGCCACGCCAACCGCTCGACGCGATGGAGGAGCGCGGGATCGACCACGTGCGGCAGATCGTCGTCCGGCAGCACGTGCAGGAACAGGTGCAGCTGCCGGCGGCGCTGCTCGCGGAAGATCTCGGCGAACGAGGCGCCGTTCTCGGCCATGTGCACCGCGAAGGTGTAGATGTCGGGCAGCGGCGAACCGTCATGGTCGCCGAAGTGCTTCAGGTGGAACTCGTGCTCGTGGCGCATGGCGAGCCCCTCGTAGAGCGTCTCGTCGTCGATCTTCAGCTCGCCGCCGCCGAACAGGAACAGCTGCTCGCCGTTGGCCGACTGGCGCGCGTGGCCCTCGATCTCGTGCGCGATGAGCCGCAGCAGGCTCTCGCCGTTCCCCTGCGTGGACGTGGGAATGAATACGGTGGGGCCGAGGACGGATTTATCGCGCACGTCGATGGCCGTGGCCCGCGCGTCGATCACCACGTTGAATCCGTACGCCGGCGACCCTTCCGTCCGCAGGATGCCGTACTGCTCCAGCGCCCACGTGAACGCCGTGCGGAAATCCTCGGCACCGAACCGCAGGGCGCGGAGGTGCGCCTTCTGCCGCGCATTCAGCAGGCTCGTGTGCTCCTCGGGAGGATCCGTCTCGCGCGTGCGCCGATCGAAGTCCTCCTGCGCGATGCGCAGGAGAAAACGATCCGTGCCCGGGTACTTGTACTGCAGCGCCTGCGCGATGAGCCCGTCGTCTCTGCGCTGCAAGCCCTCCACCAGATCGCACGTCGCGAGATCGTCTTTGATCTTGAAGTGCAGCCCCAGCTTGGCGATCGAGAGCGTGCGTCCCTCCGCCTTGAACCGCCCGAGTCGCACGAGGAGGGATTCCAGCTTCGCGCGGCTGTCGCCGAGCAAGAAGGAATCGGCGTACGAGTACGTGAACCGTGGATTGTACTCTTCGTTGCGGCGAAACGCCGCGAAAAACCTTTCGTGCTCGGCGGCGATGGAATCCGGATCCGCCGTGTAGATCTCGACCGGATTCCACGCGCGCGTGAGCGCGGCGATGTCGTGCATGATCTCCTGCAGTTCCGGCGGCATCTCGTCGCGCCGCGGCATGCGCACTTTCTTCACGCGCTTCTGGCGCGCGAGGTACGCGGCGATTTCCGGCAGGGGCGAAGTGGAGGGAATCACGGAAGGTGATATAGAGGCAATGCGCGCGATTGGCAATGCGTGACGGGAAAAGCGGCCGGCGGAATCAGGGAATGGGACGAACCCGCAGACGGGAGCTTTCGGCTTCCATCGGATTCCGCAGGGACTTCCGACGGCGAATGACATTCTCTCTTTTTTTTGTAATCCCCTCTCCGAAGCGTCGTCATCAGAGGCGTCTCCATCGGAGACGACATCACCGACAAGCGTTCGGCGGAACGCGCACAGTATCGGAACAGGAAAAGGGATAAGGGAGCGGACGCGAGGCGTCGACATCGTCGGGGCCTCGTTGTTCTGATGAAGAACGAATCATGAAGTATGGCACGTTCCCTACTTCATGATTCATATCCGATAATTCATCTCCGAGGTTCCTTCCCCTGCCGCTTCCCCCTACACTCTCCGCATGCCTCCTCCCCGCACCGCCCTCGTCACCGGCGCATCGCACGGCATCGGCTTCGAGTTCTGCCGCCTGTTCGCGCGCGACGGCTACGACGTGGTGATGGTGGCGCGCAGCGCCGAGAGCATGGAACAGGCGGCGGAAACCATGCGCCAGAATTTCGGCGTGCGGGTGCACGTGATGCCCAAAGACCTCTCGGTACCCGGCGCCGCGCAGTCGCTCTTCGCCGACGTCGAGTCGAAGGGATTGACCATCGACGCGCTGGTGAACGACGCCGGCTTCGGCCTGTTCGGCACCTTCGCTGAAACGGATCTGCAGCGCGAAGTGCAGATGATACAGGTGAACATGACGACGCTGACCGAACTGACGAAACTGTGTCTCCCCGGCATGATCGCCCGCAAGAGCGGCCGCATCCTCAACGTGGCCTCCACCGCCGCCTTCCAGCCCGGGCCGCTGATGGCGGTGTACTACGCCACGAAGGCGTACGTCCTCAGCTTCTCGGAGGCCGTGGGCTACGAGCTCAAGGGCACGGGCGTGACGGTGACGGCGCTGTGCCCCGGCCCGACGAAATCCGCCTTCCAGGCGGAGGCGAAGATGACGAAGTCGAGGCTCTTCCAGGGGCGCGTGATGGATGCCGAGACGGTCGCGGAAGCGGGCTACCGCGGGCTCATGCGCGGCAGGTCGATCGTCATTCCCGGCGCGCGCAATCGCACGCTCGCGTTCCTCACGCGATTCACGCCGAGGAGGATGGCGAAGTGGATGGTGTGGAGGATGCAGAGGGAGCAGTGAATTCTAATTCCCCCTCCCGGAGAGCGGGCCTTCGGCCCGCGCTTTTCGTCACCCTGAGGAGCCCCCTTCGACG
>CAZTYD010000047.1:3930-7129 GCA_964618035.1 uncultured Candidatus Peribacteria bacterium | reverse complement strand
GCAAGGCGCAGTTCGGCGGTCAGCGCTTCGGCGAAATGGAAGTGTGGGCGCTGGAGGCGTACGGAGCGGCGTACACGCTGCAGGAGATGCTCACGATCAAATCCGACGACGTCATCGGGCGCAGCAAGGCCTACGAGGCCATCGTGAAGGGCGAACCCATCCGCCGCCCGTCGATTCCCGAATCGTTCAACGTGTTGGTCAAGGAGCTGCAGGCGCTGGGCTTGAAGGTGGAACTGCTGAAGTTCAAGGAGGATGTCGCTCCCGAGGAGCGGCTGAGCATCGAGGAGGGTGAGGTGGAGAAAGTGGAGATCAGCTCGCGCGTGCAGGCCGAAGTGGAATCCGAAGACGGCGCTGCCACGCTCGACGAGATCGAAGAGATGAAGATCGAGGGCGAAGAGGCATCGTCGGACGTCGTCGCCGGCATCGAGGAAGGCGCCGAGGTGGATGCCTTCGGCGAGACGGCGAAAGACGAGATGGCCGATGCCTCCAGCGAGGAGGCGGCGATGGATGCGTGATGATGCATCATCCGAAAAAGCCGGGCGCTTGCGCTCGGCTTTTTCGCGGCGGTTCTCTCGGACGCTTTCGCATGCAAGCTGCATTGTCCCCGCTCTGTGGCGAAGCGGTATTTTCTTTTCTGCCTGCCTCCCTATGATGAGAAAACTCTTCCGCTCCCCGCATGAAATCCGTGAACAAGGTGATCCTCCTCGGCAACGTGACGCGCGATCCGGAGCTGAAGAGCACCGGCGGCGGCCAGTCGGTCTGCACGTTCGGCTTGGCCACCAACCGCGTGTGGAAGGACGGATCCGGTGAGCGGCAGAGCCTGCCGGAGTACCACAATCTCGTGTGCTGGGGCGGCCTGGCCGACTTCGCCGCGCAGAACGTGCGTAAGGGGAAGCCGCTCTACGTGGAGGGCTACCTGAAGACGCGCAGCTGGGACAGCCCGGAGGGCACGAAGATCTTTCGGACGGAGGTGGTGGTTGATAACCTCATCTTGCTGGGGACACGAGCGGAGCAGAGCGTGACGAGCGAGGAGGCGTTAGTGGAAGCGTGAGGGGAGAGGAGGAAGATTGCAAGATTGCAAGATTGCAAACGAAACTCCAAGAGTTCTTCCCTTGGGTCTTCCTTGCAATCTTGCAGTCTTGCAATCTTGGATTCTTCATTGCCGAATGTCCACCGCCTGCCCGCACGTCGCGGGGAACGGATCATTGTTCATCGCCATCGTCACGACGAACGGGCGCTTCTTCGCGGCGATCGTGGAGGCCCGCGCGTGGAGCGTGAAGGTGACCGACTCGCCCGGCGCGACATGCTCGGTGGGAAGATCGACGGCCTGGATGCCGAAGTCGCGCCCCGAGAAGTACTGGAAGAAGGGGATGAGCTGATAGCTCCCCTTCGTCCACGAGTTCGTGCCGACGTTGCGGTACGTGACGGTGGCATCGAACGGCTCGCCGCGCTGCACGGTCTTCGGAATCATCGTGCCGGTGCACTCCGCAGCGTTCGCGAGCGGCGGCAGCGGAGCGCGCACGCGGATGCTCTTGCCGTTCGGTTTCGTCTGCCCGAAGGCGACGCCACGGTGCGACATCAGCCCCTCGGCCGTGAAGTAGCCGATTTCTTTCGCCGTGAACGGCACGCGGAAGACGTACGAATCACCCGGCGGCACGTCGCGATCCACGAGCACTGTCTCGCGGAAGATGTTGGAAGTCGCGTATGCGGGATTCATGCCGAGGCCGAACTGTTCGCCGGCGGTCCACGTCGAGCGACCGAAGTTGTGGTACTCGATCTCGTACGTCGCGCTCTCGCCGGGAGCGAGGGTGTCCGGGCCGCGGATGCCCACGAGGCCCGCATCGTCGGCGGCGTTGACCGGTGGCTTCGGCAGCACCGCCACGAGCAGCGCGAAGTTGTTGGTTCCCAGCCGCTCGCCGCCGTGCACCATGTAGCCGGCGAGCGCGAAGCCGCCCTGCCGCACGTTGGAGACGGGAATCTCGAATGTCGTCGTCTGGCCGGGTGCGACGGTCGACGGGAGAGGGATGCGGTAGCCCGGCAGCAGAGCGCGGTCCGCGAACTGCGGATCCGCCACCAGCGCGTAATCGCCGGTCGCATCCCACGTCGTTTCGCCCGCGTTACGCCACGTGACGCGATACGTGGCCGAGTCGCCCGCATGCAGCGTCGTCGGGCCGTCGGCCGAGACGAAGGCGGCGAGATCCTTCGGCGTCTTGACAGGTGGAGGCGGCGGGCAGACGACCGGCGTGGTGATGTTCTGCACGTACGTCGGCAGGGCGTTATCGGCGGCCACGCCGGCCGCGTTCAGGAACACGGTGGCGCAAGGAGTGGTCGGTTTCACGCGGAACACGAGCTTGAAATTCCTGCTCTCGCCCGGCTGCAGATCATACCCGCCGCAACGGGTGATGTTCCCTACCACCGAACAGCCGGGGCTTTGGTCCGGCGCGAAGACGGCGCCTTGCGAGACGGCGATTTCGGAGTAGTCGTCGATGCGCGCGTTGCGCGCGACCGCACGGCCGGTGTTGGTGATCCCCAGCGAGTAACTGAGCGTCCCGTCTGGCGCAACGGAGGCTTGATCCGCCTTCTTCGTCACGCTCAGCGTCGTCGTCTGCGGCGCGGGCGGCGGCGCGGTCTGCACGGTGACGGGCGTGCGACAGATGTCGCCGAACCACGCTGTCCCTCGCAGCATTTGCCAGCTGAAGGCGTACGACCCGGCCACCGCCGGTGCCTTGCCGTTCACGGGATACGCGATCGCCTGCGCGGGTTTCACATCTCCCTTGACGAGCGGGATGCGGCTGACGCCCCAGCGTGTCGTATCTTTCGGATCCTGCGAGCCGATCTGGTACGACCGCGAGCCGTTCCACGTGCTGGTGCCGTTATTCTGGAATCCCACGTACGCGGTGAACGCCTGATTGGGCCGGAGGGGGGCAGGCAGCCCTTGACCGTTTGCGAGCGTGTAGCTCTGCCAGACGCCATTCTGATCCTGCAGCGAGAAAATAACGCTGCGGCAGAAGGCATTGTCGCTCGTTCCCAGCTGCGCAATGAGCGACGTGGCGGGCTCGGACGTGCCGGCGATTGCCACGGCGGCGAGCACGCTGAGAACAGCGGTCCCGACGACTCCCTGCGTGAAGGAGGCGGCAGATCGGCGCGTGCGCGATGTGCGGGCAGGCATTTTGCCTAGCGTACCGCACCGGAGGGTCAG
>CAZTYD010000047.1:0-3920 GCA_964618035.1 uncultured Candidatus Peribacteria bacterium | reverse complement strand
GAATGAAGTGCGCGATGCCGTCATCGCTTGCGTACTGCGCGCGATCATTCATTGTCCCTGTCCTAGCTGCCGCGTACGCAGGCGCCGAGGCTGCAGCCGTTGGCGCAGAAAATGCGGAGCGGCTTGGCCGTGCGCCGGTTCTGAGACAGGTCGCAGGCGTACTTGATGAGCGTGTTCCTGCTGCCGCGGTTGGTTTCGCACTGGTCGGGGTACGAGGCGTACGTGTTGTCGTCCTGCAGCAGGCGCACCGATGAAGCGGTGTAGATATCCTTATTGCCGCCGCTGCAGCCGATGGCGCAGTCGTTGGTGCAGGCATCGTTCGTGTCGGCATTGCCGTCGTCGCACTCCTCGCCCGCTTCCACGATGCCGTTGCCGCAGGCGGCGCGCGTGTCCGGCGGACAGGGAAGTCCGCCGTTCCCGCACGCAGCTGCCTTGCTTCCCAGCTCGAGCGGGCCCGTGCTGCTGTGCGTACCGTCGTCGTCGCTCGTCGGCGCCGCGCGCTCGTTGATGACCATCGTCACGTCGCGGCTCACGCGGCCCGCCGTGTCCGTTGTTTCCAGCAAGAGGTACGACGGCGCCGTCGCGTCCAGGGACGAGGCGTCGAAGTCGCGTACGAGCACGTTGGTGGCCGGAATGCCGGTCGTATCAAGCAGGACGATCGGGTCCGTCTCTCCCGGCTGTCGCAGGAACACGCGCGTGCGCGCGATGCCGCTCGGCGGCACGACGCCGCGTATGTCCGTCGTCGCCGGCAGGCGGCCGGCGGTGATCAGCTGTACGGAGGGGAAGGGCGTGTCGATCGATGTCGCCGCCGCGCGATTCACCAGGCCGTAGCCTCGACTGTTCACGTTGCCGAGGTCGAACGTTCCGCCGCCGGCGCCGCGCAGGGTGGCTTTCACCTGGCTCGGTGTCCACTGCGGATGCGCCGCCTTGATTTGCGCGGCGACGCCGCTCACCCAGGCCGAGGCCATGCTGGTGCCGTTGAGCGCGACGAGATCCGTGCGGCCGGCGCATGTGGGGCGGCCGCCGTAGGCGCTCGTCTCCGCACGCGCGCCGCATACGTTCACCCCGAGGCCGAGCACGTCGGGCTTGGCGAGGTACAGCGGCGTCGGTCCGCGCGAGCTGAAGGGGGTGACACTGTACGATGGCGCGTCAGTTGCCGATTCCTGCGGATTCAAGGACGCCGCGCCGACCGTGATGGCCGACGGGGCGACGCCGGGCGACATCACCGTGTGCGGCTTGTCTCCGCTGTTCCCCGCCGCCGTCACCACTGTCACGCCGAGCGACGTGGCGCGCTCCACCGCCTGCACGAGCGGGTCGCTGCCATCCGTCGCGGCGGTGCCGAGGCTCATGTTGACGATGTCGAGGTGGTCGCTCGTATCGCCGTCGTCGTTCGGGTCCACCGACCGCTCGATGGCGGCGATGATCTTGTCCGTGGCGATGCGGTCGCTGCTGCCGGCGTTCACTTTGTACGCGTACAGCCGCGCGGTCGAGAGGCCCACGTCGTTCCCCGCGATCACCGATGCCACGTGCGTGCCGTGGCCGAGCGTGTCCAGCGGATCGGCCGTGCCGTCGCCGAAGCTGTAGCCGCCGGCGACGCGGCACCCCGGCGCGGCGAAGCAGTTGCCGAAGACGCGGTGGTGGTAGTCGATGCCCGAGTCGATCACGCCGACGCGCACGGTGCTCATGGCGACGGATGTGCCATGCACCGCACGAGCCGGAGGCGACGGAGGCAGGAGCTCGGCGGGAATCACGATGCCGCCCGGCTCACCGGAGAACTCAGCGAACTGTATCGGGTACACGCCGGCTACGAGCGGATCGGCCTTGAGCGCGTCGATCGTCTCCTGCGGGAGCGTGCCCGTCACCGAGAACGCATTGAGGACGTTCACGAACTGCTCGCCAAGGGCGGGAGGGTTGCCCTCGTCGAGGAATCCCGGCGGGAGACTTTGGAACAACGCTTTGCGAACCTCCAATTGTTCGAGTCGCACTTGATCCACCGTGCGCGGGCCTTGATCCTGCGGCACTACCGGCGCGTCGTCGGCAATCGAACTGCTATGAATGGACGGCGGTATGATGAGAGAAGGATCCGCGAGGAACGATGGAGTGCTGCTATGCACCGTCGATGCAGTGTCTTGCGCGGGCTGATACGACGAGGGCATCGTACCGGGGACGGATGACGTAGTGTTCCCCGCGGTATTTCCATACGGCAGCGGCGCGAGCGCGGCCAGGAAGGGACTTCCCTTTTTCGTCATCGCGAGCGGTTTCGCCGCCGATGCCGGCGGCGTCTTGAGCACGACGATGTAGCCGGCTCCCGGATTTCCGGATGGACCCTGGAATGCCGAACCGCCGGGTTTGCGATCATCCGCATGCGCAATCTGCTTCACCCACACCGCGTCCGCGAGCACGGGTTTACTGTCGCCCGTCCCGCGCAGCGTCACCGTGAGCGTGGTGCCGCGCAGTGTCATGGTTCCCAGCGACGCGAACGACGCGCCGTCCTTCGTTTTGCCTGCCACGGGCTGCGTCTGATCCGCATCCATGCTCAGGGTCGTGCCCGCGCCGTCGTCCGCCGTGAAGACGGCGTGCGTGGTGCTGATGGGAAAGACGGGGTACGTGATGCCCACGTCGTACGTCGCCCCTCGTTCGAGTCCGGCGAACGTCCAGTGCATCTCCTGCGTGTCGCCCAGCTGGCTCATGTGGAACGCGAAGGAGTTGCCGTACCCCCGCCCCGTCACCGCGCGCCAGCCGCTCGGGTTCGTCGACGCGGCGGGATCTTGATCCGCCACCTGCTCGTAGAGCGATGTTCCTCCCAGTTGGGCGTGCAGGCCGCTGCGGTAGGCCGGCGAGGCGATGCTGATCGCCAGCAAGGAGAGAGCTGCTACCGAGAGCGCACGTTCCCGACGCGTGGTCATGGGAGAGGAGGGGAGTGGATGTATCGAGATATTATAGCAGAAAACGGCATTTCTCACAATCGACGATGGTCTTGCGGCAGCGTCGATGCACGCCGAAAAGAAGTCGCGGAAAAGCATGACAACCGCCGCGCCGCGGGTAGAATCCGAGCCGATCGACGACTATCTCCCGCCGTCGCATCCGACAGAAATTCCGCTCTGATTTTTTCTTGACCCTCCCTGTAGTCTGAGTAGACTACCCCTCGCTCTATGCTGATTCGCGAACATCCGTAGCATCAGACGTCCTCCTTCACTAAGAGGACACATCTGCTTCTACGGGTGAGCGTGACAGCCACCCGTTTTTTTTAGCCACTTGGCTGAGAAGAGCGTCTCTCTTACCCCCGATTCTCCGAAGCTTGCCCTGAGCGAGCGAAGCGAATCGAAGGGAAGGGCCCTGCTTATTGGAAGCATCGGCACTCGAAGAATATCTATTGCAATTATCACACTCGTTCGTGTGCCGCACCCGTATTCAGGTTGTAGCACATGAACAGTACGCAAGAGAAAAATGTTACTCATCGCAACACATGGATGCCTCGACTCTGCATTCCGATGAAGGACGTGGCCAGCTGCGAAAAGCTACGGTGAGCCGCTAGGCAGGCGCTACCAGCCGTAGATGTCCGAATGGGGAAACCCCCTGGAAGTTATGTTCCAGGACTCGGCCTCACTCTTGATTTTGAGAATCCGCGGAAGTTACGAGTTCGTTAGTTGATTAGTTTTTAGTCATGGAAGTCGTGCGAAATCGAGAATTACTTCCAAACTAACAACCAAAAACTAATAAACCAATCAACTTCTTACGGATAAAAAGAACGACTTTCACGTTCATCAAAGTCAAAAGTGAGGCCGAGAGGTCACTCTGGGAACTGAAACATCTCACGTACCAGAGGAAAAGAAATCAATCTAGAGATTCCCTTAGTAGTGGCGAGCGAACAGGGAACAGCCCAAACCTCATTATTCTATGATGAGGGGTTGTAGGACTCC
>CAZTYD010000046.1:0-7133 GCA_964618035.1 uncultured Candidatus Peribacteria bacterium | reverse complement strand
TAACCGCTGAAAGCATCTAAGTGGGAAGTGTCTCCTAAGATTGCGTTTCTCCATAAGCCCGCCGGAAGACGACCGGCTAGATCGGCTGCAAGTGTACGCACGGTAACGTGTTCAGCTGAGCAGTACGAACGGGCAATTGAACATTTTTCTCACACTGCTTACTGTTCGTGTGCTACAACTTGGGTACCCCCAAGTCGTACGCCGAACGGTGTATTGAATAGGTATTCTTCTGATCTTTCTGTCCTGGTGCTTCTAGCGACGGGGTCACACCCGATCCCATACCGAACTCGGCAGTTAAGCCCGTCAGCGCCGATGGTAGCTGGCCTTATGGCCCGTGAGAGTAGGTCGGTGCCAGGACAGAGAGATCAGACAAAATGATCAACAACTTTCATACGAAGAGAGAAGAACTCGCGACATGCCTGTTTTCCATTTTATATGGGCGCAGGGCCTGCGCTGAGCCTGCCGAAGCGCGATGTCTTTTTGTCGTGTGCCGGTGCTGCTGTCCTTGGACGGATCTGGCATGCCCATGGTATCGCCATTGGTGCCTCAGACAACACAACTCCTCCCTCTCCCGGTAGGCGTCTGATAGATCGGAAAACGTCCTCTGATTTGAGAGAAGAGAAACGACGGGCGCGGAGGGAGAGGGCCGGGGTGAGGGCCGGGGCGTGCCCGGCGTAGCTCCGCAGAGCGTAGTCGGGTGAGGGGCAAAAACCGCTATACTCCTCTCCCATGTCCTTTCCCTTCTGCTCCATCAACGGCCGCATCGTCCCCTTCGATCAGGCGACAGTGAGTTTGGCAAACGTGGAGTACGCCTACGGCTTCGGCGTGTACGAGAACATCCGCGTATCGCATGGGGTCATCTATTTTTTGCAGGAACACGCGGAGCGGCTGATGCACTCGGCATCGATCATCGGTCTCGATCATCCTTATGACGAAAGTGCTATTGAGCGGCTCGTGCGCGAGCTCGCCGAGCGCGCCGAGGCCGAGGCGATCAATCTCAAGATCCTGCTGATCGGGGGCAAGACGGAGGAAGAGGTAATTCTGGCAATCCTGCCGCTCCAGCCCCATTTTCCCGAGAGGAAATGGTACCGCGACGGCGTGAGGGCCATCACGGTTGCCGGCGAGCGGCCCTTCCCGCAGGCGAAGACGCTCAGCATGCTGCCGAGCTACCTCGCCTACCGCGAGGCCCACCGGCACGATGCCTACGATGCGTTGCTGGTCGATCGTGGGGGGTACGTCGCCGAAGGGACGCGCACGAATCTCCTGCTCTTGGAAGGTCGGACGATGATCTCTCCTCCGTCGGATGCCATCCTCCAGGGCGTCACGCGATCGATTGTTCTGCGCTTGGCGCAAGCAAATGGGTTCTCCTGCGTGGAACGGCTCATCACCCTCGAAGAACTGCAGCATGCCGAGGCCGCAGTGCTCACGAGTACCTCCGCCAAAGTACTACCGCTGCGACAGATCGACGATCATCCGCTGCTCATCGACGAGCGACATCAGCGGCTGATGCGTCTCTACGACGAATACCTGCAATCCTACGCGACGACTGCGAGGGGATAGACCGATGCTCTTTCTTCGCGATCGTCACCCGGCGCGGCGGTGCCGGCATCGGTTCGATGCGCGAGCGCGACAGCTCTTCTGCTTCATGATTCCCATTGCCGTTCTCCTCGATCCACTTACTCAGCGGCGCCAGGAAGTACAGTGCCGCGATGGAGAGGAGCGTGACGAACGTGGCGAGGCCGATCATGCCGACCGCTACGGTCATGCCGATGGCCGAGACGAGCCAGATGTCGGCGGCAGTCGTGAGGCCGCGCACTTTGCCGTCGCGCTGGATGAGCGCGCCGGCTCCCAGAAACCCCACGCCGGTGACGATCTGCGCGGCGACGCGGCCGGGGTCCATCGCCTGCACTCTCTCGAACCCGTAGATCGAGAGGATGGTGAAGAGGCAGGATCCGAGCGCGATGATCAGGTTCGTCCGCAGGCCGGCCGGGCGTCCGCGCCATTCACGTTCGAGGCCCACGAGCCCGCCGAACAGGGCGGCGATGAGGAGCCGGTGCGCCAGGAGCGAGGTGAGTTGAATATCCATGGGTGTGTTTTTCGCATACATTATACAATAAAACGAGTACCATTGGAATGGAGAAGGGCAGCCGTACCTACGGGAAGCCTTTCGGCACGCCAGATGACCCTATAGCGTTGATCCATGCTCGAACGCCTTCAGAAAATCTTATCGGCCCGCGGTATCGCGTCCCGCCGCAAGGCGGAAGAATACATTGCGCAGGGATTGGTAAAGGTGAACGGCGCAGTGGCGACACTCGGTCAGAAGGCGGATGCCGACACCGATACCATTGAGGTCGATGGAAAGGTTCTGGAAGCACGGCAGCAGATGCTCTACTACGTGATGAATAAACCCGTCGGTGTGGAGACGAGTAACGTGGATCGTCCAAGTGATGGTTCTTCGGATAAACCTACTGTTAGGAATTTACTTCCAGCCCATCTGAAAGGGAAAATCTACCCGGTCGGTCGTCTCGACAAAGACTCGTCGGGTCTCCTGCTCTTCACGAACGACGGCGTCCTCAGCTACCGTCTCACGCATCCGAAGTTCACGCACGAGAAGGAGTACGAGGTGGTGCTGGGTCGGCCCATCGAGCCCATTGCGCTCAGGAAGTTGGAGGAGGGCTTCGAACTGGACGGATCGATGACCAAACCGCTGAAGGCGTGGAAGGTCGCACCGAATATCATCCGCATTGTCCTGACGGAAGGGCGCAACCGCCAGATCCGCCGCATGTGCCAGAATGTCGGGTACACCGTCAAGGAACTGAAGCGGGTACGCATCATGACGCTCGCGGACCCACGGCTGAAGCCGGGTGCCTTGCGTGAGCTGACGGCGCAGGAAAGGAAAGAGCTGCTGGCATCGGTGGATTTGTAGCGGCAGCGAACGTCATTCGCGGTGCCATTGCATGCCCTTGGTCAGTTGTCGGATCTTCGAGGCAGTATTGATTCTCTTCAGCAGATCGAGGAGATATGCCCGCAGCTGCTCGTCGTTCCGCTGGCTATCGATCAACTGTTGCAGGCGAGACGACGATGTGGGGCGCGGGAACCCGCTTCCCCTGAAATCAGGCGAAGACAGCTCGGAGATGATTTGAGCGCTCAAATCTTGCAATTCATTGGATGACCACTTCATCAGTGTGTCTGTCGTGGGAATCCCGGGCGACAATTCGAGTTGCCGACGCACCGAAGGCGTGGCTCGCAGCAGCAACCGCTCGCGGAGATCGGTTTCGGTAAGAGGCCGCACAACACGGAGGGGAGGAGTTTCCACAGAAAGATCGGTAGTTGGAAATGCATCTGGCTGCGCAGGCTTTTTCGCTGAGCTTGATTGCAGAACGCCGGTAATGCCTGTCACAGTAGAGCCCAAGATAGCTAGGACAATCAGCCGTCTGGTTAGCTGACTTGCCGTTAGAGCATCGGTCGGTTCTGCATTGGAGGAGGCAGGGCTTGGATCAAGGCGAATGCGCTTCCGCCTATCGCTGATAATTCCCATTCGCTCGCTCATGCATAAACTGTAAAAGAAACGATAAATTAGTCAACAACTAGCCTCGGTACAGATTCTCCTGCACACTGCCTTCCATGAAGATTATTCCACATGGTGCCGCGCGCGAAGTCACTGGCTCGTGCCACGAAATTCAGGTCAATGGAAAGCGCATCCTCCTCGATTGCGGCCTTTTCCAAGGGCATCGCGCCGAATCGGCGGTGAAGAACGCGACGTTTCCGTTCGATCCTGCCAACGATATCGATGTCATGATCCTCTCGCACGCGCACATGGATCACGTGGGGCGCGTGCCGCTGCTGTTCAAGAAGGGCTATCGCGGCAAGATCCTCTGCACCTACGCCACGCGCGACCTGGCCGAGGTGATGCTGAAGGACGGCGGGTACATCCAGGAGAAAGATGAAGAGTACTTCCGCAAGTATCTGACCCAGTCGATGATCCCCAGCGACGGGCCGCTCTACACGCAACAGGATGCCATCGATTGCATGGAAATCTTCGAAGGCAGGAACTACGGCGACTGGTTCGATGTGACGGACGGCGTGCGCGCGCAGTTCCTCGATGCGGGGCACATTCTCGGCGCGGCAATGGTCGTGCTGGAAATCGTCGAGAACGGTACCGTGCGGCGCATCGGGTTCAGCGGCGACGTCGGGCGCAGTACGCTGCCCATCATCCGCGACCCGTCGCCCATGCCGCCGGTGGAAGTGCTCATCTGCGAGAGCACCTACGGCAACCGCAAGCACGAAGACATTGAGAGTGCGATGGCGCACCTGAAGGAAACGATTTTGAAGACAGCCCAGCGGCAAGGGAAAATCATCATCCCCGCCTTCTCGCTCGAGCGAACGCAGGAGATCATCTACGACCTCCATTTGCTGTGGGACAAGAAGGAGATTCCGGCTATTCCGATCTTCGTCGATTCGCCGCTGGCAGCCAGCGTGACGGATGTGTTCATGAAGCACCCGGAGTGTTTCGATAAGACGATGTACGACGATTTCCTCGGCCGCGCGCACAATCCCTTCCAGTTCTCGCTGGTGACGTACACGGAGACGGTCGACGAGAGCAAGGCGCTGAACGGCAAGGAGGGTCCGATGATCATCATGGCGGCCTCCGGCATGTGCGAGGCCGGGCGCATTCGTCATCACCTGAAGAACGAGATCGAGGATCGTCGCAATACCATCCTCGTCGTCGGCTACATGGCCGAGAACACGCTGGGCCGGCGCATCGTGGATCCGGAGGTCGTGGAAGTGAAGATCTTCGACGATCTCTACGAGAAGAAAGCCGAGATCGTGCAGATCGACGCCTACTCGGGCCACGCCGACATGGCGGATCTGGATCACTACGTCTTAGGCATCAAGGATCTCCAGAAAGTGATGCTCGTCCATGGCGAGGTGGATCAAATGGAGCCCTTTGGAAAGCGCTTAACTGCGGCTAGCGGGGTAGAGGTGCTGATGCCGGCGAGGGATCAGGTGGTGGAAGTGTAACGGGGGAACACTCGAAATCCGACGTACGAAGCACGAGGCAATTTCGTGCTTTCCTATAAGCCCAACTGTTCCGCCACCGGCTTCATCGCCTCCAGCGTGATCTGAATGAACTCGTCGAGCGGAATGCCGAGCAGTTCCTCGCACGCTTGGATCTGCGAACGGTCGACCTGCGCGGCGAATTCCTTCGACTTCAATTTCTTCTTCACGCTCGAGACCTCGACATCGGCGAGCTTGCGGCTCGGCCGCACCTTCGCCACGGCGATGATGAACCCGGTGAGCTCATCCACGCAGTAGAGGCACTTGCGCAGCTGCGAATCGAGCGGGTACTGCTCGCCGAATTTTGACGCGTAATGCGCGCGGATATCGCCGAGGAGTTCCGCCGGCGCGCTCACGGACTGGAGCATCTGTTCCAGTGTAGTACCACAGTGCGCCTCCCAATCTTTATCGAGCTTGTCCCAGTCTAGATCATGGAGCATGCCTGCTACCTTCCACGTTGCAGGGTCGCCGCCGAATTTCTTCGCCAATGCCTCCATGGCTGCGCCGGTGGCGATGAGGTGCGGCTTGGTCTGCACCGTATGTTCTTCGAGCAGCAGGTGCGCGCTGGGCAGCAGGTGGCCGTACGATGCGTGCTCCATGACAAGACTGCCGGCTGGTGCGGGCGGCAAGGCGCTCGCCGGCGTCGTGGCAGGCCCGGTTGACTCGACCTTCTGCATGGCTGTTTCGGTAGCGACGGTCGAACTGGGGTCCGCGGCTTGATCCGTTGGCTGCGCGTTCAGTGCCTCGTCGAGGGCCGTTGCATCCGGGTCGATGCGCATGCGCTTTTTCAGGTTCGACTTTGGCGATGTATTTTCCTCTGCCGGTTGGGCTGGAGGAGAAATTTTCTCCTCAGGTTTTTCCTCAAGTTCGGCCGACGGAACGAACTCGAAGAGCGGCTTGCCGGCATCGGCAGACGGTGAAGGCTGAGAGGACGAAGATCCGGCCGGTGGTTGCGGAGATTGCGGCATGGGGAGAGGAGTGGGAGCGGGTATTGACTGCACGGCGGAACGAGCAGCCTTCGACGCTGATGCGGCAGGTGGAGGAAGGGGCGCGGTAGGAGCGGTGGGCTTGGCAGCCTTCTTCGTCTTGGGTGCAGGGGGCACCGTATCGCGCGGTTCCGAATCGATCTCGATCGGCTTCATGAGCGGGAAGAGCACGACGTCGCGCAGGTTCATCTGCCGCGTGAGCAGCGCCACGATGCGGTCGACGCCCATGCCCCAGCCGGAGCACGGCGGGCACCCGTACGAGAGCGCCTGCACGTAGGAATCATCCTTACGGTGCGCGTCGCTGTCGCCGCCGGCATGGGCTTTCGCCTGCGCTTCAAATCGCTCGTTCTGATCCACCGGATCGATGAGCTCACTGTAGGCATTGATGATTTCCCATCCGCCAACCACCAGCTGAAAGCGGTCGGTGATCCGCTCGCTGTGATCGTTGCGCCGGGCGAGGGGCGAAAGCTCGATCGGGTGCTCGACGAGGAAGGTCGGTTGAACGATGTCGGGACGCGCGACCTTCTTGTACAGCTGATCGATCAGGTTGCCGAAGCCGAGGGAGTCGATAGGCACGTCCAAATGAATCTTGTTTGATTTTATGGCTTTCACTAGGGCTGAAGGCGAATCAAAATCCATGAAATCGATCTGGCAGGCGCGCTTGATGGCGTCGCGGATGCTCACGCGCGGCCAGGGCGGAGTGAAGTCGACTTTCACCATGTGGCCCTCGCGGTCGGGGATGCTCACGACGGAGGAGCCGAGCAGGTCGCGCAGCAGTGAGCTGAGCATCTCCTCGGTGAACTCCATGTTCTTCCGGTAGTCCCAGTACGCGGCGTAGTGCTCCACCATCGTGAAGTCCTGCAGGTGGCTGGGATCCACCCCCTCGTTGCGGAACACGCGCGCCACCTCGAACACGCGGTCGAACCCGCCGATGAGGCACTCCTTGAGGAACGTCTCGGGCGCGATGCGCAGGAAGACATCCATGTCGTACGCCTCGTGGTGCGTCTTGAACGGGGTGGCGAGCGCCCCGGAGGCGGCGTTCACGAGGACGGGCGTCTCCACTTCGGTGAAGTGATGACTCCAGAAGAG
>CAZTYD010000045.1:0-7139 GCA_964618035.1 uncultured Candidatus Peribacteria bacterium | reverse complement strand
GGTGCCGGTGGCGCTCGGCGTGCAGCTGGGGCTGACCGGTCTGTGGATGCTGCGCAATCACCCGCTGGAATTCGCGTACTTCTCGCTGCCCACGCCCGTGATCGATACCGTCTTTACGCCCGGCCGCGTCGACTACTGGGGGCTCTCGTACCGCGAGGCGGTGCGTTATGTGCTCACGCACAATAAGGGCGTGGTCAGCATGTACTCGCCCGAGAACATCGCGTATCAGAATGCCTACAACGTTTTCCCGATGTCCCTCAGCCGCATCATGCGCGTACCGACTCCCGAGGAGGCGATGTACGTGCTCGTCTCGGATCCGGCTGCCGCCGCCGGCCTGCCGGTGGAACGGGAAATCCGCGTCGACGGCCATTACCTCAGCGGCGTCTACCGCGGGCCGGTGAAAAGCGTGACGGTCGACCGGGCGACGGGGAAAGTCGATTTCAAAAAATAGAGCGTGTGCCCTGTCGGCTCCTTCAGTCCGGCGGATTTGTGGCTCGTCAGGCTGCTTCCGTCGTCGGGAAACCCAGAATGTTCTCGATATTCGCGATGACGCTCTTGAGGGTGATCTGCGCCTTCATGTAGCAGTCGCGGGCGCCGAGCTGCTTGGCGCGGGCGAGGTTCTCGGGTTGGGTGAGGTTCGTCATCACCATCACCGGCGTGTCTTTGTTCACGGTGTTGGCCTTCGCCTCCAGCACGCTGTATCCGTCCTTCATCGGCAGGATCAGGTCCAGGAGCACGAGATCGAACTTGTCCTTGCCCAACACCTCGATCGCCTGCTGGCCGTCGCTGCAGATCGTCGGCTCGAAGCCCTTCTTGATCAGCTTGATGTACAGCGTCGTCTGGAGGGCTTTCTCGTCTTCGACGATGAGGATCTTCTTTTTGTTCGCCATAACAACTTATAGTATAGCGGATTTGGCATGGGTCCGCAATTTCAGGATAGGGCTAGAAATGCCAATAGGGGCAAAATTAATGGAGAGAAGCTGGAAGTGAGAGGTCAGAAAGCAGGGGAGGGGCATTGCGATTGGCATTGGGCGTGCGGGCCCGGGCTTCTACACTGTCGGCATGCCCATCAACCGCGACCGCATTCTGTACGAAGATCCGCAGTTACTGGCGGTCAATAAGCTGAGCGGCGAGCTGGTGGTGAAGGGGGCGGGGCGGGTGGACAAGCTGCCGCTGCTGGATTTCCTCAAGCAGGAGTACCCCGGCTTGCGGCCGCTCAACCGCCTGGATTTCGAGACGTCGGGCGTGGTGCTCTTCGCGCGAACCAAGCAGGCGTTCGAGGCGATGGTGGACCAGACGAAGCTGGAGGAGCCGGACATTCTCAAGACGTACCGGGCGCTGCTGGCGGGCAGGGGACTGCGCGACCACGGCGAGATCACGAAGCCGCTGCCGCCCCGGACGGGCAAGGGGACGGTGCCGGCCAAGACGGCGTACCGCGTGCTGGAGCGGTACATCAATTCCCTGTACGTCGAAGCCGATATCGTCACGGGGCGCTACCATCAGATCCGCCGCCACTTCGCGGGCATCGGGCACGCGCTGGTGCTCGACTGGGAGTACGGCGACGAGAAGTACAATCGCGTGTTCCAGCGCGAATTCCGGCTGGCGAGGTTCTTCCTGCACGCGTGGCGGGTGCGGCTGACGCATCCGATCACAGGGGAGAATTTGATCATTGAAGCGCCGATGCCGATGGTGTTTGAGGGGATTTTGAAGAAGCTCAGAGCTTTGAATCGCGCATGATCCAGTGGAGGAAGCACGAAATCCGTCCTTCGACAAGCCCAGCGTGACGAGCGGTTCGTGCTTCGAATCGCTCTCCTGTACACTCTGCCCATGCGCGTCCTCTCCGGTATCCAACCCTCCGGCCAGCTGCATTTGGGCAATTACTTCGGGTCCATCAAGCCGAACCTCGACTGGGTGGGTCGTGCCGATGAGAACTTCTTCTTCATCGTCGATCTGCATGCGCTCACTACGGTGCGGAATCCAGAAGAGTTGCGTCGCTACAAGCGGGATGTCCTACTCGATTACCTTGCTTGCGGCTTCGATCCCAGAAAAGCCGTCATTTTCTATCAATCGGACGTGCCGGCGCATACCGAACTGATGTGGATCCTCTCGACGCTCACGCCGGTGGGGTTGCTGGAGCGGTCGGTGAGCTACAAGGAGAAAGTACAGAAGGGCATTCCGGCGATGGCGGGGCTCTTCACGTATCCGGTGCTGATGGCGGCCGATATCCTGCTGTACGATGCCAATGTGGTGCCGGTGGGGAAGGATCAGAAGCAGCACCTCGAGATCACGCGCGACTTGGCAATTCAACAACGAGTTCGGCGAGACGCTGGTGGTTCCCGATCCGCAGATCCGCGACGACGTGGCCGTGGTGCCGGGCACGGACGGCCAGAAGATGAGCAAGAGCTACGGCAACACCATCCCGCTCTTCGGCGACGAGAGGGAGATCAAGAAGGCGATCATGGGCATCGTGACGGATTCGAAGGGGCCGGAGGAGCCGAAGACCCCGGAGCAGTCGATCATCTACCAGATTCACAAGCTGTTTTTGAGTGAAACCGATGCCGAGGTGTTGGCCGACGAATACCGCAACGGTTTGCCCTACGGCGAGGCGAAGAAGCGGTTGTTCCAGACGTACATGGATCACTTCGCGCCGATGCGTGCGCGGCGTGTGGCGCTGGAGAAGGATGAATCGCGCCTACAAGAAATCGCCGCGGAAGGAGCGAAAAAGGCGCGCACGATTGCCGATGCCACCATGGAACGCGTCCGCACTGCCGTTGGCCTCTCGTAATGCCCAACCAGGGCGTCTCGCTTCTCCAATCATCCGTACCATATGCCGCATCATCTCATTTTGGCATCGGCCAGCCCGCAACGGAAGCAATTGCTGAGCGGCCTCGGCCTTGCATTCGACGTGATCCCCAGCACCGTCAGCGAGGAGGATCATCCCGAAGGCGATCCCGCGCGACGCGCGGTCGATTTAGCCGTGCTGAAGGCGAAGGATGTCGCAGCGAAGAACCCCGACAGTTGGGTGATCGGCTGCGACACGCTGGTGGTGGCCGACGATGGCACGCTGCTCGAAAAGCCGATGGATGCAGACGATGCGCGCCGGATGATCCGGCTGCAGAGCGGACGTACATCTACCGTGCATTCGGGTCTGTGTCTCGTCGGTCCCGATGGCACGCATCAGGAAAATATCAGCTCTTCATCGGTGCATTTTGCGAGGCTGACAGAGCGCGAGATCGACTGGTGGATTGGCACGAAGTTGTGGCGCGACAGATCCGGATCTTTCCAGATCGACGGTCCGGGCCAGCTGATGATCGAGCGGATCGAAGGGGATTGGACGGGCGTGGTGGGGTTGCCGGTGTTTCTGCTGGGCAAGATGATGCGCGAGAGAGGATTGCACGCATGAAGAATGTGCGATGCGCCTCGTATCGCGTGGAAAGGCGCGTTGGTCGTGTCTGGCAGGAAGTTCAGCCTCACGGAAGCGCATCCATCAGGGCCGGGTCGAGGCTAAAGTTGCGAATGACGTAGAGGGCATCGGGTTCGAGCCAGAGCGCGGACGGCGCGTCGTTCGCGCTCTGCCACCGGGGAATGCCATAGCGGTTTTGCAGCGCTTGGACTGTCGCGCGCAGGTCTCTCTCAAGCTGCACGGGCGTGGAAGCGCCGAAACGAGAAGCAAGGAAGGCGCTCTCCGTGCCGGCGAGGGAATGCTCGTACGTTGCAGCAACGTCGCTGTATCGGTAGTACAGGTAGGGGACGAGGTCGCCTCGTTGGTTCCGCAGCAATACCTGGCCGAAGGGATGCCGCGTCAGGCCAGGCGACGTGCGCACCAGCACGGTGGAGCCGGGAGGGAGCAGCGAGCACCCGGAGAAATCCAGCCGGTACACGACGGTGCCCGCTCGCATTCCCAGGGGAACGGGGGCGGTCGCACTGCTCTCCGTGCACGGTGCTCGGGCGAGGGGGAGGCTAGTTCCTCCGTGCGTGTCGATCGTCTGTCCCGCGGGCAGGGAGAATCGGTAGGCAGCCGTGTCGGGCGCGTATACATCCATGGCCACGTTCCCTGCCTGTTCTCCGGTGAGCGACAGCGCATCGAACGTCGATCGCTGCGATTCGGCCTCCAGCCTGATGGCGGGAACATTCCATTTCCCGCGGATCTCGGCGTCCTGCACGAACGTGCCGACGCCGGCGTTGAACCAGTATGCGCGGCCGTAGGGAGTTCCGTTTCCCCCATCCACCACGTTGCCCGTGAGCACCACGCCCTGTCCCGTATTGTTGCGGATCGCCGTCTGGGTGTCGCACGAGCGGTCGTCCGGCGCGCACGTGCGCATCGTGAAGAAGTTGTCCTTGGCAATGATGTCCGTCGCCGCTCTATCGATGAGGAGGCCGTAGGCCTGCGGCTCAGAAATGGTATTGTTTTCCACGATCACGTGCGAAACATCCGCGAGCTTGATGGCGGCGGAACAACAGATCGGGCTGCCTACGCCGCTCGTGGAAATGGAGGACTTCCGTATGGTTCCCCAGCCTCCATTCGTTGTCCCGTTGCCGCTGAAGTAGATGCCGTGCTCGCCCGTACGTTGTATGCGAACATGGTCGATACTCACGCCTGTGCCCGTTACGGCGATGCCGGCGGTAGGAGCGGCATCGATCTGCACATGCGCAATCAGGACGTTGGACACGGGTGCGACATAGCCGTCGATTGTCACCGCCCCCCTGCCCGCCGCCGCATCGCCGGGGCTTGCGGCAGTGCCGACGATGCGCAGGTTCTGCACGGACAGGTCTTCGATGCCACTCGCTCCCGTTTTCGTTTGGCCGATGCTGATTGCTCTGTACACATGATCGTAGATGAGGGTGGTGCTTCCCGTTCCCTCGCCGGTCATGTGCGTGTGGGATGCGGTGAGCAGGAGCGGTCCGCGCGGCACGGCGTACACCCCGGCGGGGAGGAGGACCGTGCCCCCGTTCGATGCGAGGGAATCGATCGCATTCTGGATGGCCTGCGTGTCGTCCGTCACCCCGTCACCCATCGCCCCGAAGTCGCGTACGTTGGCCACCAGCGTCTGTGCCTTGCCGAATGGAATCTTGCACATGAAAGCGGCTTCTGCGCAGAGCGCGCCTACGGTTAAAGCCACCAGCACGTAGTTTGTTTGTTTCATGGCACCATTAATATTATATAATTTTTATTTGTATTTGGCAAATTGAATCTGCGTGGCAATCCCGACTCCCATAGCCTCTCCGAGACGCGTTTGCGAACCAGAAGCAGAACCGTGCTTCATGCATGTCCTGTCTGCGGAAATGCATCTTCCGAGCCGGAATTTCTCCCTACAAAATATTCTCGCTCTCCGGCTCGCTTCCTTCGCCGATCCTCACGCCGATATCTTCGGGAACGGTATCGGATGGTTCGGCGGGGTTGGCGTCTTCGTCATCGCCGTCGTCGCTGCCGTCGTAGAGCCAAGAGAAGGTCATGGGAAGGTGGGGAAGGGGAGAACGTGCAGTGTAGCATCGTTCATACGGGTGTGAGACGGTAGGCGCGGAGTTTCTTACGCAGATCGTCGTAGTTCGGCAGGACGGATGCGACCACGCGCCAGTAGGCGGGCGAGTGGTTGCGCTGACGGCGGTGGGCGAGCTCGTGGATGATGACGTACTCAAGCAGCTCAGGCGTAGTGAAGAGCAGCGCCGTGTTGATCATGACGATACCGTGCGGGCTGCAGCTGCCCCACTGCGAGCTGGCGTACTGCAGGCGCGTCTTCCACACGTGCACGTCGAGCGTGCGGGCGTTGATGTCGCGCACGAGGCGGTCGATGGCCGCCTTCTCCTTTTCTGCGACGAGCTTCCACAACAGGCGGTGCAGCGCGTCGCGCGCCGTGCGCGGGCCGATCTCGACGGCCCACCCCGTCGCAGTGGACCGTGCGCGCGTCCGCTCGCCGGGTTCCAGCCGGAATGCGTACTTGTTGCCGGTGACGGTCGTCACGTCCAGATCGGTCTCGCCGTGCAGGAGCGGATGGAACGGATCGACCGTCGTCCGTCTCTGCTCCTTCGTCACCTGTTTGATCATGCGCTTGAGCAGATTCTCGACGTGCTCCTGCTCCTCACGCGCGCTCAGGTTCTTCGCCAGCCGGATGACGATGGTGTCGTCGCGCAGGAAGGCGCGGGAGTGGCGGTTGCGCGAGCGTTCGATGCGGTAGGGGATCATAGAAGAGTGATGGGGTTTGAAGCACGAAGCACGAAGTACGAAATTCGAAAGGCAAACCGGCCATTGTTCCTGCATCGCATGTCGTGCTTCTCACGGCGTACTTCCCGTTGCGGTCTGCGGGGCGGGCGATGTCGCTTCGGGAATGGCATTGATCCGATCCACGCATCCCTGCAGATCCGCGAGGGTTTGCCGGTACGTGGCGCGGCGGCCGTCGGCCGTCGGTTCCATCAGCGCCCGCAGCCGTTGATCCACCGCGATCAGGCAGGCGCGGGCGTCGTCCCAGGCGGGGAGGAGATGCCCGGCGATGTCGGTCTGTTCTCTCTGTGCCTGCGCGGTACTGATGAGCAGCGCATCGACGGGGTAGAGGAGCCGGTCGGCCTTCGCGACGATGCGCGCCTCGTTCATGGGGTCGCGGTAGTTGGCCTGCATATTCTTGCGCGCTTCGCGCAGCTCGTCCTCGGTCTCGAACACGCCCTTGTCGATGGCGATGACGAAGGTGTTCAGCGCATCCAGGAGGATGTTCATGGGTTCCATGAACCGCTTCTTCACCAGGTCCGTCTGGTTCGGCATGCCGTCGAGCACTCTCTTCTCTTCCACCAGCAACCCGCGGTCCAGCGTCAGATCGCCGCGCATGCAGCGCAGGATGGTCTGGAATTTCGTGTCGCGGTTGCTGCGGCGGATGTCGTCGCGGCACTGCAGGCGCAGCGTTTTGCGTTCATCGACGTACGTCTCCTTCGCCGCTTCGTACGGGCCCAGGAGGGATTTCATTTTCAGTTCGTACGCCCGGATGCCGTCCGCGCGTTCCTGCCGGTTCTGCGCGACACGATCGACTTTCGTGGCGACGGTGCCGCCCGTGGCGGTCGTCGCAGCTTCATCGGCTCCAAAGGCAAAGGGAGTCTGTGTTAGCCAAAGCAGTGCGAGGAGGAGGGAGGCGGTGGCACGTCGCATGGGCACCACT
>CAZTYD010000044.1:6975-7288 GCA_964618035.1 uncultured Candidatus Peribacteria bacterium | reverse complement strand
GCCCTTCGAGACGCGCGGAGCCTGTCCTGAGTTCGTCGAAGGGGGCTCCTCGGGGTGACGAATAGAGCCGCGGGCCGAAGGCCCGCTCTCCGGGAGAAAAATTCTGCGACATCGCGCCAGAGCATGTCGCTCTCCATCCGCTCAAATATCACACGTGCTTCAACAGGTGTCCCATCTTCTCCTTCTTCGTCTGCAAGTACTTCCGCTGCCGCTCCGATTTTGGCGGCAGCTCGATGGGAACCTGCTCGACGATCTCCAGGCCGTACCCTTCCAGGGCCACCATCTTCTTGGGATTGTTCGTCAGCAGTTTCAT